>JACIYY010000309.1 GCA_014359685.1 Porphyrobacter sp.
AAGCGGCCGCCGAGCGCGACGCAGCCTACTTGGTGATGGGCGCCTATGGCCGGATGCGGCTGACCGAGATGATCTGGGGCGGGGTCACGCGCGCGCTGTTGACCCGCCCGCCGCTGCCGATCCTGGCCTGCCATTGAGGAGCCTTCGATGACGATCAAGCACGCGATCATCGCCTGCCACCCGGAGGAGGACAGCTTCGTGATGTCGATGGCCCGGCGCTATGCCGAGGCCGTCGAGGGCCGCCGGCAGGAGGTGGCGCTGCGCGATCTCTACCGGATCGACTTCGACCCGGTCCTGCGCGCGCCCGAGCGGCACGGAAGCGTCTGCGAGGACGTTGCGGCCGAACTGGCCCTGATCGGCGAGGCCGATGTGTTCGTGCTGGTCTATCCGATCTGGTTCGGGGCGCCGCCGGCGATGCTGAAGGGCTATGTCGACCGGGTGTTCGGCGCCGGGCGGGTGCTGGGCGAGGACGAATCCGGGCACGGCGAGAGCATCCTTGCCGGCAAGCGCCTGGTCACCCTCACCTCCTCTGCGAGCATGCGTTCGTGGCTGGAGGAGCACGGCGTGCTGATGTCGGTGCAGAACCTGTTCGACCGCTATCTGAAGGAGGTGTTCGGCCTTGCCGGAACCGAACGCCATCATTTCGACGGCATCGCGCCCGGCACGCCCGAGCGGGAGATCCGCGCCAACCTGGCCGAGGTCGAGCAGGCGGCGCGCGAGGCGATGAGCCATTTCGTGTTCGACCGGCCGCGCGCCTCGCGCTGAGCCCGGCCGGCCGACACCGGGACCGAGACCGTCGCCGCCGCTCCTGCGCCCTTCGGCGCAGCATTCGAGAGGAGAATTGCCATGCCGTCATCCCCACCCGATCCCACGCTTGCCGACCAGTCGGGGATCACCCTGTCGACCCGCAGCGGCACCGAGCTGCGGCTCCGCCCTGCGACTCTCGACGACGGGCCGCTGATCGCCGGCCTGTTCGCGCGTCTGTCGCCCGAAAGCCTGCGCTTCCGTTTCCTCGATTCGCGCCGCCAGCTGACGCCGGCGGACATCGCCGCGATGATCGAGGTCGACCATCGCCGCAGCGAGCACATCCTCGCCTTCGACACGGGCAGCGGCCAGCTGGTCGCGAGCATGATGCTGGTGGCCGACGAGCGGATGGAAAGCGCCGAGGTAGCGATCGCCGTCGCCGAAGAGGCGCGCGGGCGCGGCATCGGCTGGTCGTTGCTGAAGCACGCCGCCGATCTCGCCCGCGAGCGCGGCATCCGCTGGCTGCGATCGGTCGAGAGCAGCGCCAATCACGACGCGCTGGAGGTCGAGCATGCGCTGGGCTTCACCGCGCGCCCCTATGACCAGGAGCCGGGCCTGATGGTGGTCGAGGCCGACCTTGCCTGACCTGGCGGGCCGGCACGAGCGCGCCTGCCTGCACGGCATCCTCGCCGTGCTCATGCTCTATCTGCTGGCCCTGGCCGGGGCCGTGGCGGCGGCGGCGCAGCAGCCGCCCGAGCCGCGGCCCTGGACCCGCGCCTCCGCCGGTGCGCTGCTGAGCTATGTCGAAGCGATCGCCAGCCACGGCCTCGATCCGGCCGACTACGCTCCGGCCGAGCTGCGGCAGGCGCTGGCAAGCGGCGATCCGGCCGCGATCGAGGATCGCGCGACGCAGAGCTTCGGCCTCGTCGCCCGCGACCTGGCGCAGGGGCGAGTCCGCCCCGGCCGGCGGGGAGGCAGCCTGATCGCCTCCGATCCGCTGCAGCCGGAGCGGGTCGCGCAGCTGATCGACCAGGCCATCGCCACGCGCGACGTGGCCGGCGTGCTCGACCGGCTGGCGCCGCGGCTGCGCCAGTACCGGCTGCTGCGCGCCGCGCTGGCCGCCTTGCCGCCGGGGCGGCAGGACGAGCGGCAGCGGATCGAGGTCAGCCTGGAGCGGTGGCGCTGGCTTCCGCGCGATCTGGGCGAGCGCTACCTGCTGGTGAACATTCCCGAATACCGGCTGCGGCTGATCGCGGGCGATGCCGAGCTGGCGTCCCACCGCGTGATCGTGGGCGCGGTGCGGACGCCGACGCCCCAGTTCACCACGATGGTCACCGGCATCGTCTTCAATCCCCCGTGGCACGTCCCGCGCTCGATCGTCGCCGAGAGCGTCGGCGCGCTGATCCGCACGAACCCTGCGGCCGCCCGCGCGCGCGGCTATAGCTGGAGCGGCACGGGCAGCGGGTTGCAGGTGGTGCAGCAGCCGGGGCCGAACAATGCGCTCGGCCAGATGAAGCTCGACATGCCCAACCCGCTGGCGATCTATGTCCACGACACGCCCGGCAAGGCGCTGTTCGAGGAGGAGGTGCGAACCTTCAGCCATGGCTGCATCCGCACCGAGCATCCGTTCGACCTTGCAGCGACTCTGCTGACCGGCCCGGAATGGGACCGCGCCCGGATCGACGGGCTGATCGCCGCCGGCCGGACCACGACCGTGCCGCTGCCCCGCCCGATCCCGTTCTACGCCACCTATCTGACGGCGGTGGCCGAGGCGGACGGCACGATTCGCCATCACCCGGATCCCTATGCTCTCGATGCCGCGATCGTGGCGCAGCTGCACGATGGCGGCGAGCGCGCATCATCGGGGGGCGAAGCGGGGCGGCCGGTCGGCAGCACAGCGGCGGCCGCCGGCACCGCCTCGGCCCGCGCCCCCGGCGGCTCAGGGGCGGATCAGGGGCGGATCGCCACCTTGAGCACGCCGTCGCGCTGGTGCGCGAACAGATCGTAGGCCTCCTCGATCCGGTCGAGCGCGAAATGGTGGGTGACCAGCGGGCGCGTGTCGACGCGGCCCGAGCCGATCACCTCCATCAGCCGCCGCATCCGCTCCTTGCCGCCGGGGCACAGGGTGGTGACGATGCGGTTGTCGCCAAGCCCGGCCGAGAAGGCGTCGAGCGGGATGGTCAGGTCGCGCGAATAGACGCCGAGCGAGGACAGCGTGCCGCCGGGCCGCAGCACCCGCAGCGCGCCTGCGAAGGTCGCCTGGGTGCCCAGCGCCTCGATCGCCACGTCGACCCCGCGCCCGCCGGTGATGCGGCGGATCTCGTCGACCGGATCGACCTTCGAGAAATCGACCACATGCGTGGCGCCCATCTTGCGCGCCATCTCGATGCGCGCAGGCACGCTCTCGACCGCGATGATGGTGGTCGCGCCCATCATGTAGGCGCCGGCCGTGGCGCACAGGCCGATCGGCCCCTGCGCGAACACCGCCACGGCATCGCCGATGCGGATGCCGCCGCTTTCCGCGCCGCTGAAGCCGGTCGACATGATGTCGGGGCACATCAGAACCTGCTCGTCGGTCAGCCCGTCGGGCACCGGCGAAAGGTTGGCCATCGCGTCGGGCACCAGCAGATATTCGGCCTGCGCGCCGTCGATCGTGTTGCCGAAGCGCCAGCCGCCCATCGGCTTCCAGCCATGGCCGTGCGGCCCGCCATCCTGCGAGTGGAACCCGCACAGCGAGGCGTGGGAGGTGCCCGACGGCGTGATCGCCCCGGCGATGACCCGCTGGCCTTCCTGGTAGCCGATCACCGCCGAGCCGAGCTTTTCGATCACCCCGACCGGCTCGTGCCCGACGGTCAGCCCCCTGGCGACCGGATATTCGCCCTTGAGGATGTGAATGTCGGTGCCGCAGATGGTGGTGGTGGTGATGCGGATCAGCGCGTCGAGCGGCCCCACATCGGGCACCTTCTTGTCTTCGAGCACGATCCGCCCCGGCTCGACGAACACCGCCGCCTTCATCGTTTGTGGCATGATGATATCGCTCCCCTTGTGTGGTCGGCGCCATTCATGCCGGCACCGGCCGACCGGATCGCTCCGCAAATATACGGGGCGCGGGGCGGCTGCGCGGCGTTCACTGTCGAGGAATGGACGCGCTGATGGAACAGGACGAGCAGAGCGAGGTGGTCGCCTTCCTCTCGCGCGCGGCCAGCTACGGCGTCGCGGACGCGGTCGAGCGGATCGACACCCATGCGGCGCGCGTGTTCCTCGCCGGACCCTGCGCCTACAAGCTCAAGCGCGCGGTGCACTATCCCTATCTCGACTTCTCGACTGCGGAGAAGCGCCGGCAGGCGTGCGAGGCGGAGCTGCGGCTCAACCGCCGGACCGCGCCCGATCTCTATCTGGAGGTCCGCGCGGTGCGGAGGGACCCCGGCGGCGGGCTGAGCTTCGCACAAGGCGAGCCGGTCGACTGGCTGGTGGTCATGCAGCGCTTTCCCGCGCGCGACCTGCTGGCCGAGGTCGCCGGGCGCGGCGCGCTCGACGCGCCGCTGGTGCGGGCGCTGGCCGACCGCATCGCCGCCTTCCACGCCGGGGCCGAGATTCGCCGGAGCGGCGGCGAAGAGGCGCTGCGCCGGGTGATCGACGGCAATCGGGCCAGCATGGAACAGGTCGCCGACCTGCTGCCCGGCGCGCCGGCCGATGCGCTGCGGCGCCGCAGCATCGCGCTGCTGGAGGACCTCGCCCCCGGGCTCGACCGCCGGGCGCGCGAGGGGCCTGGGCGCCAGTGTCACGG
>JACIYY010000031.1 GCA_014359685.1 Porphyrobacter sp.
GCATCGCAACCCGCTACGACAAACTCGCCGCAACATACCAAGCCGCCATCAGTCTCGCCGCCATCATCATATGGTGGTTATGAGTCCTGACCCTAGCCGGCGGGGGCTGCGGCGATGGCCCTCGGCCGCAATTCGCCGCCAGCCGGGTTCCGCGCGGCGGCGCCATGTGCCATGGCCGGCAGCCACGCCCGCAACAGACGCGATTGATGATTCCGATGCTCAAGATCACCCTGCCCGACGGTTCCGCGCGCGAGCTTCCGCCCGGCGCGACCGCCGCCGATCTCGCCGCCGCGATCGGGCCGGGGCTGGCCAAAGCCGCGCTCGCCGCCCGCGTCGATGGCGAATTGCGCGACCTGTCGCTGCCGCTGGAGGATGGCGCGACGGTGGCGCTGGTCACCGCGCGCGACGAAGCCGAGGCGCTGGAGCTGGTGCGCCACGATTACGCGCACGTGCTGGCCGAGGCGGTGCAGGCGCTGTGGCCCGATACCCAGATCACCTTCGGCCCTTCGACCGAGGACGGCTTCTACTACGACTTCGCCCCCGGCGCGCGCGGCCCGTTCACCGAGGAGGACCTGCCCGCGATCGAGGCGCAGATGCGCGCGATCATCGCCGCCGACAAGCCGCTGCGCCGCGAAGTGTGGAGCCGCGAGGCGCTGATCGCCTGGTTCCGCGACCATGGCGAGCACTTCAAGGCCGAATGGGCCGCCGAGCTGCCCGAGGGGGAGGCGCTGACCGTCTATCATTCGGGCGAGGACTGGCTCGATTTGTGCCGCGGGCCGCACCTTGCCTCCACCGGCAAGCTCGACCCCGAGGCGTTCAAGCTGACCCGGGTGTCGGGCGCCTATTGGCGCGGCGACCAGAGCAAGGCGATGCTCAGCCGCATCTACGGCACCGGCTGGCTCAACAAGAAGCAGCTCACCGCCCACCTGACCCGGCTGGAGGAGGCGGCCAGGCGCGACCACCGCAAGCTGGGCGCGGAGATGGACCTGTTCCACTTCCAGCCCGAAGCGCAGGGATCGTGCTTCTGGCACCCCAAGGGCTACCTCATCTGGCGCGAGCTGGAGGCCTACATGCGCCGCCGGCTCGACGCCGCCGGCTACGAGGAGGTCAAGACCCCGCAGCTGATGGATGCCCGCCAGTGGGAGAAATCCGGGCACTGGGGCAAGTACCGGGAAAACATGTTCGTCGTGCCCGACGAGGTGCCGGGCACCGCCGATGACGGCCCGGTCATCACCGGCGAGGCGGAGATGATGGCGCTGAAGCCGATGAACTGCCCGGCGCACGTGCTGGTGTTCAAGCAGGGGATCACCTCGTACCGCGACCTGCCGATCCGCATGGCCGAATTCGGCTGCTGCCACCGCAACGAGGCGCATGGCGCGCTGCACGGCCTGCTGCGGGTGCGCCAGTTCACCCAGGACGATGCGCATATCTTCTGCCGGCAGGACCAGCTGATCGGCGAGATCGTGGCGTTCTGCGACCTGCTCGACACCGTCTATCGCGATCTCGGCTTTGCCGAATACGCGATCAAGCTGGCGCTGCGGCCCGATCAGCGCTTCGGCAGCGATGCCGAGTGGGACCGCGCCGAGCAGATCCTGCGCGAGGCGGTGGCGGCGGCGGGCCGGGCGACGGCCGAATATGGCTGGGAGGAGCTGCCCGGCGAAGGCGCGTTCTACGCCCCCAAGCTGGAATTCCACCTGACCGACGCGATCGGGCGCACCTGGCAGGTCGGCACGATCCAGGCCGACACCGTGCTGCCCGAACGGCTCGACGCCAGCTATGTCGGCGAGGATGGCGAGCGGCACCGCCCGGTGATGCTGCACCGCGCGATCCTGGGCACCTTCGAACGCTTCATCGGCATCCTGATCGAACATCATGCCGGCAGGCTGCCGCTATGGCTGGCCCCGGTGCAGGCGGTGGTGGCAACGATCGTGTCCGATGCCGACGATGCCGCTCTGGGCGCGCTCGCGGCCTTGCGGGCCGCCGGCCTCCGCGCCGAAGGCGACCTGCGCAACGAAAAGATCAACTACAAGGTGCGCGACCATTCGGTGAAGAAGGTTCCCTATCTGCTGGTGCTGGGCAAGCGCGAGGCGGAACAGGGCACGGTGGCGCTGCGCGTGCTGGGCGAGCAGGAGCAGCGCGTGCTGCCGCTGGCCGAAGCGGTGGCGCTGCTGGCCGAAGCGGCGCGCCCGCCCGATCTGCGCTGAGCCGCCAGCCGGCGCTCAGGCCGCCGGCATCTGCTGGCTGGCGCAGTGGAAGCTGCCGCCGCCCGCCAGCACCGCATCGGCCGGCAAGCCCACGGCGGTGCGGCCGGGAAACAGCGCGCCGACCGCCGCCACCGCCTCGTCATCCATCGCCGAGCCGTAGGTCGGCACCGCGACCACGCGGTTGCAGATCGCAAAGTTCATGTAGCTGGCCGGCTCGACCAGATCGCCCTCCCCCATCCAGCCCGGCGAGGGGAGGTGCCGCACCGTCAGCCCTGCGGCCAGCGCGCGCGCTTTGGCATCGGCATAGACCGCCGCGTTGGGATCGTCGGCCCCGCTCGTCACCGGCAGCGCCAGCACGCCCGGCGCGACGAAGCGGGCGAGGTTGTCGACATGGCCGTCGGTGTGGTCGCCCGCCAGCCCGTCACCCAGCCACAGCACCCGGTCGAACCCCAGCGCCTCGGCCAACCGGGCTTCGATCCCGGCCCGTGACAGCGCGGGGTTGCGGTTGGGGTTGAGCAGGCATTGCTCGGTGGTGACGGCAAGGCCGGTGCCGTCGCCGTCGATCGCCCCGCCCTCGAGCACCCAGTCGAAGGACTCGACCGCCAGCCCGGCCCGCGCGGCCATGGCGGCGCCCACCGTCTCGTCGCCGTCCATCCGGAACTTGCCGCCCCAGCCGTTGAAGGCGAAGCGGCGCGCGACGCGGTTGCCGGCCGCGTCGCGGACCACCAGCGGGCCGGTGTCGCGCAGCCAGATGTCGCCATACTCGTAGCGCTCGCATACCACCGCCGCGCTCACCAGCCGGCGCGCCCGCGCCTCGTTGGCGGCATCGCGGACCACCAGCCGGACCGCCTGCCCGCTCTCGGCGACGAGATTGGCAAAGGCCGCGATCTGCTCCTGCGCGCGGTGGAGGACATCGGGCCATTCGCCGGGATCGTGCGGGAAGCCGATCCACAGCCACTCCTGCTCGGCCCATTCGGGGGGCATAAATAGTTTTGACATTTTCCGCCATATAGTTCACGAAGGGTTGGTTACTAAAACGGAGATTCGCCCATGGGTGCCTACCAACCGCTCACCGACTACCTTCTCCGGCTTCACGCGGATGAATGGCGCGCCTCCTTTGCCGATGTGGAGCGGGTGCTTGGGCGCCCTTTGCCCGACAGCGCCAGCAAATACCCGGCATGGTGGGCGAATCAATCGGGGCCGGGCCACAGCCAGACCCGCGGGTGGCAAGATGCCGGCTTCGAAACGCGCGAGGTCGATCTCAGGGGCGGACGCGTGCGCTTCATCCGCCGGCGCGGCGGCGGAAACGGTCCGCGCCCGGCCGCGGCCAGGGCCAGCCACGAGCCTCACCCCGATCTGTGGCTTCGGGCGCGGCAGATCACCGGCATCGAGGATCGCGATGCGTTGATCGAGGCCGCTCTCCAGGCGCTGATCCAGCGCGAAGCCGGGCGAGCGCTGATCGAGATGGGCGGAACAATGCCGGATGCCAAAGCGCCGCCGCGACGGCGGTTCTGGTGATGATTCTGGCCGATACGTCGGTCTGGATCGATCATTTCCGCACACCCTCGGCGCAGATGCGATCGGCCATCGCCGAAGGTTGGCTGCTGGTCCACGAGTTCGTCATCGGGGAGATTGCCATCGGCGTGGTCCGCAACCGCGAGACCCTGTTCGCGGCGCTGGCTGCCATGCCGCAAGCGGTCACCGTCAGCACCGGGCATCTTCTCGATGTCATTGCCGAACACCAGCTGGCGGCAACGGGGCTCGGCCTCGTCGATGTGCATCTGCTGGCGAGCGCGCTCCGCCCGGACGTCAGGCTCTGGACCCATGACAAGCGGCTCGCCCTGCACGCCGAACGGCTGGGCGTCGGGTGGTCGCCCGGCTGACGGTCAACAGCCCCCCGGCGGGGCGCAGCTTGCGTCGCGGATGCGGCGGAATTCGTCGTCGGGGTTCCAGTTGGGCCAGGCCCCGGTTGTCGCCAGCATCGCGCCGAGGCGGTGGAACAGGCGCAGATCCTGCATCACCCCGCTCCAGTCCCAGTTCGGATCATATTCGTCGTCGGGGCCGTGATAGGCGGTGTCGCGATAGGCCGCGGCGTAAGCCTCGCCCGCAGCGCGGCCGCCCTCGATCAGGTCCTGTCCGCTGTCGATGTAGAGCATCGGCACGCCGCGCTTGGCGAAGCTGAAATGGTCGGAGCGGTAGTAATAGCCGGCCTGCGGCGCGGGATCGGGGGTGGCGGTGCGGCCCGCCTGTGCCAGCGCGCGGGCGAGGTAGGCGTCGAGTTCGCTCTTGCCGCCGCCGATCACCGTCACGTCGCGCGCCGGGCCGGACAGCGCCG
>JACIYY010000310.1 GCA_014359685.1 Porphyrobacter sp.
AAGCTGACATGGCCGTCCAGGCTGTCGGACAGCCCCTCCCGGTCCCACCAGTGGATCATCACCACCATCAGGATCAGCAGCAGCGCGAGGCCGAGACGCAGGCCGAGATCGCCCCATACCGGGATGCGGACCGCCCGGCGCAGCGGGGTGAAGCTGCGCTTGCCGCCCCTGATGCCGGGCGCCTTCGATCGGTCCGGCCGCGCCACGCTCAGCCCGCCCGGCTCAATGTGGGCCGCTCATTCGGCAAAGGCCTCGGCCAGCGTGCCGATCGAGGCATGATGGGTCAGGTCGACCTGCAACGGCGTGACCGAAACGAAGCCGTCGCCGATCGCCTCCAGGTCGGTGCCGTGGTCCAGCGTGTGCTCGATATCGTCGAGCCCGAACCAGAAATAGGGCCGCCCGCGCGGATCGACCCCTTCGACCAGCGAGCCGCGCCGATAATCGTGGAAGCCCTGCCGCACCACCCGCACGCCGCGCACCGCATCGGCCGGGCAGGGCGGGAAGTTGATGTTGATGACCGTGCGCCGCGCCAGTTGCAGCGCCAGCAGCGGGCGCAGTACCCTGGCCGCCCAGCCTTCGGCGGCGGCGAACAGATTGCCGGTGCCGCGCAGCGCCTGGCTCAGCGCGATCGCCGGCAGGCCGGCCAGCGCCGCCTCCATCGCCGCCGAGACGGTGCCCGAATAGGTCACGTCATCGCCCAGATTCTCGCCGTGATTGATGCCGGAGATGACCACGTCCGGCCGGTGCTCGGTGAACAGCTTGCGCAGCGCCAGATTGACCGAATCGGTCGGCGTGCCGGTGACGGCGAAGCGCCGCTCGCCCATTTCGTGCAGCCGCACCGGCAGATGCAGGGTCAGCGAATGGCCGGTGCCCGATTGCTCGACCGCAGGCGCGCAGACCCACACATCGTCGGACAATTCCCCCGCGATCCGCTCCAGCAGCGCAAGGCCGGGGGCGTGGATGCCGTCATCGTTGGTCAGCAGGATTCGCATCAGCGCGCAGGCTCCAGAAGCGACAGCCCGCCCATGTAGGGCGCCAGCGCCGGCGGGATGGTGACGCTGCCATCGGCCTGCTGACAGTTTTCCAGCACCGCGACCAGCGTTCGCCCGACCGCCAGCCCCGATCCGTTGAGCGTGTGGACGAAGGCGGTGCCCTTGCCACCTTGCGGCCGATAGCGCGCATTCATCCGCCGCGCCTGATAATCGCCGCACCAGCTGATCGAGCTGATCTCGCGAT
>JACIYY010000311.1 GCA_014359685.1 Porphyrobacter sp.
CGGCGCCCGGGCGATCGGCGCGGCCATCGCCGAGGCGCGCGAGGCCGACACCAGCGGGGCCGCGCCATCCTGACCGCCAACCGCCCCGCCGCCGCCCCGGCCGAGCGCTCCGGCCCCGCCACCCCGGCGGGTGCGGGCCTGGCGCCGCTGCCGATCCTGGGGTTCCGCCCGACCCCGTTCTTCGCCGACAAGAACCGCGCCTTCTGGCAGCTGCAATTCATCGGCTGGGGCGGGGCGATGCTGCTGCGCGGCGTCTCGGCGCTCGCCAATGACCAGCCGGCCAGCTTCCTGGTGCTGGTGCTGATCGAAGCGCTGACCGGCTTTTCGATCAGCCTGATCCTGGCGGTCATCTACCGCTACCTGATGGACCAGCGCCCGCTGGTCACCTGGGCCGGCACGTTGGCGGTCCTGGCCATCGCGGTCAGCCTGTTCGCGGTGTTCGACAGCTGGGTGATCGGCCTGTATCGCCCGGAGAGCGCGGTCAGCTTCATCCAGCGCTTCGTCGGCATCTATATCTGGCCGCTGACCCTGCTGGGGGCATGGTCGGCGCTCTATTTCGCGATCAACTACTTCCTCCAGGTGGAAGAGCAGGCCGACCGGCTGGAGCGGCTGGAGGCGCAGGCGACCAGCGCGCAGCTGGCGATGCTGCGCTATCAGCTGAACCCGCATTTCCTGTTCAACACGCTTAATTCGATCAGCACGCTGGTGCTGCTGAAGCAGACCGAGCCGGCCAATGCGATGCTGACCCGGCTGTCGAGCTTCCTGCGCCACACGCTGATCAGCCAGCCGGGCGGGCAGGTGACGGTGGCGCAGGAGGTGGAGACTCTGAAGCTGTATCTCGACATCGAGCGGATGCGCTTCGAGGAGCGGCTGCGGACGCTGTTCCGCATCGACCCTGCCGCCGCCAGCGCGCGCATCCCCTCGCTGCTGCTCCAGCCGGTGGTGGAGAACGCGATCAAATATGCGGTCTCCCCGCAGGAGGAAGGCGCCCGCATCAGCCTCACCGCGCAGGTGCTGGGCAACCGCCTGCGGCTGATCGTCGCCGATACCGGCCCCGGCCTCCAGCCGCGCGACGGCGGCGGCGGTGACAGGCGTCCCGATCTGCCGCCCGGCGCCACCTCCACCGGAGTCGGGCTGACCAACATCCGCAACCGTCTGGCGCAAGCCTATGGCGAGGATCACCGCTTCGAGATTCATAGCCCTCCCGATGGCGGCTTCACCGTCACCATCGAGCTTCCCTACGAACCCGCGCCGCCGGCAGCGGACGAAAATGCCGCAGCTGCGAAACCGTCTCTCGCAGCGAACATTGACCCTGTGCCCGGCGAACGGGCGATCGGAACCACCGCCTCATGACCATCCGCACCATCATCGTCGATGACGAGAAGCTCGCCGTCCAGGGCCTCCAGCTGCGCCTCGCCCCCTATCCCGACGTGGAGGTGATCGACACCTGCGCCAACGGGCGCGAGGCGATCCGGGCGATCAAGACCGAAAAGCCCGACCTGGTGTTCCTCGACATCCAGATGCCCGGCTTCGACGGCTTCTCGGTGGTCAAGGGGGTGATGGAGATCGAGCCGCCGCTGTTCGTGTTCGTCACCGCATATCAGGAACACGCGATCCGCGCCTTCGAGGCCAATGCCGTCAACTACCTGATGAAGCCGGTCGACGAGGACAAGCTGGCCGACACGCTGGAGCGGGTGCGGACCCGCCTGTCGGAGAAACGCTCCGCCGAGGAGGCCGAGAAGCTCAAGGATGTGCTGGCAGAGGTCGCGCCCGATGCGATGCAGAACATGCCCACCGACGAGGAAAGCGCCGGCCGCTACGAATGGATCATCAACGTCAAGGATCGCGGGCAGATCTTCCG
>JACIYY010000312.1 GCA_014359685.1 Porphyrobacter sp.
CCAGCGCCTGCTCGATCCGCGCATCCTTGTGGTAGGCATAGGCGCGGGCGTAGCGCGCCGGCACGCCGGTCATGTATTCGGGATAGGCGTTGAGCGTATCCGCCGGGCGCGCGAGATAGCCGTAGAGCTTGGCCTTGATCCGCGCAAAGCGGCGCTGCTGGTCGGCATCGGGGGGCGTGTCCCAGGCGGGATCGCCCGCATAGGTCGCCTGCAACCGCGCGATGCGATCGCCCGACAGCGGGTGGGTGCGGGCGAAGCCGGCATCGTCGTCCTGGCTGTAGCCGTGGCGGAATTCATAGCTTTGCAGCTTCTGGAAGAAGGCGATCGAGCCGCGACCGGTGATACCGGCGGCCGACAGAAATTGCGCGCCCGCAGCATCGGCGCTGGATTCCTGAACCCTCGTGAAGGCCAGCAGCGAGCCCATCGCCGCCTGCTGGCCCATCGCCATGACCCCCATCGCCGCGTCGCCCGCGCCGGCCAGCGCGGCGGCCACCCCGACCACCATCGACAGGATCGAGATGTTGGTGGCGCGCCCCATTCCTTCGTAGAAGCGGATGATGTGGCCGCCGGTGATGTGGCCCAGCTCGTGCGCCAGCACCCCTTGCACCTCATTGGCGGTGTCGGCGGCGTTGATGAGGCCCGAATGGACGTAGATCCGTTGCCCGCCGGCGACGAAGGCGTTGATAGAGGGGTCGTTGACCAGCACCACGTCCACCGCGCCGGCTTGCAGGCCGGCAACCTCCGACAGCGGATCGACGAGCTCCTGCAGCAGCGCCTCGGTCTCCGCGTCGCGCAGGATCGATTGCGCCGCAGCCGGCTGCGCGGTGAGCGCCAGCAGTGCCAGACCGGCAAGGATGGGGGCCTTCAGGCGAAAGAGCGGACGCATAGGGAGAAGCGCTAGCCTCCATCCGGCTGAACCGGGACTGAAGCCGGGGGGCGCAGGGGCTGCCAAGCCACGTTCTCCGCAGCACTCGGCGCCCGGCCATGGCAGGACGCCCGTCGCCGCGCTCAGGGTGCGAGGTGCTGCGCCGCGGCAGCGAGCAGCACCGGATCGTCCGGCAGCTCCGCCAGCAGATGCACCGCACCCGAGTCGCT
>JACIYY010000313.1 GCA_014359685.1 Porphyrobacter sp.
GAAGATGTCGAAACCCAGCCGGATGTAGCGCGGGGTCTGGTAGCTGTCCGGCTGGCCGTAATTCGGGTCCGGAACCACGCCCGCCGCATCGCCCGCAGCGTTGGTGTAGATGTCCAGATCGCCGAATTCGTTGCGACCCTGCACCGCCTGTTCGTTGAGCACGTTGAACACGTCGGCGCGCAACGTCACGGTCCGCTCCGCCACCTCGATATTGTACCGGGCGGAGATGTCGATCTGGTACAGCCAGTCGGTCTTCAGGCCTTCGCCACGCGGCGAAAGGCTGCTGGTCGACTGGTACGGGGTTCCGTCCGCGTCGAGCGCGACCGGGCCGCTGCCGCAGAAGTGCGACGCCGCGCCATAGGCGTTACCGAAATCGCTGTAGGGATCGCCGTCGGGATCGAAGTAGTTGGGGTTGGGATTGAAGCCGAAGCAGCTCAGGCGGCGCGGCGACTGGATGTTGATGTTGGTGCCGACGGTGAAGGCGTCGGTGATCGCATAGGCGCCGTACAGCTTGATGCGGTGGGTGCGGTGGTTCGGCAGGTAGCCATAGGCACCGGCGGTAAAGCCGGGCTGGTCGAAATCCTGCGTGATGCCGGAATCGTCCTGCTCGAAATCGGACTGCACGAACCCTTCGGAGTTCCCCTTGGCCTTCGACCAGGTGTAGCTGCCTTGCAGCGTCCAGCGGCCGTCCCACGGACGGTCGAAGGTGAATTCGACCGCATCATACTTCCGCTTTGCCTTGGGGTAGGTCAGATCTGCGGCCGAGATCGTCACCACCCGCCCGTCCTGGCCGGCGAGCGCAAAGGTCGCATCCTGGCCGGGATTGATGATCACGTATTGGTGGAACCCGGTCCAGGTGTCGTCGCAACCCGTCAGGCCATTGGCGGCGCAATAGGCCAGCACGGCCGCGTCCACGGCGACGTCTTCGGCCGTCTTGTCGAGCTCGCGGTGGGTGTAGGCCAGACCGAGGGTGACGTTGTCGAGGAACCCGCCGACGTTGAAATCGTGCTCGTAGCCGATGATGTATTCGGTGGTACGGGTCGCATCCAGCGTCGCCGACAGGCTGGCGTCGGTCGGCTTCACCGTGCCGTCGCCGGTCACGTTGCAGAACTGCCCGCTGGAGAAGGTCGTCAGACCGAACGGGCAGGCCGCCTGATAGGCCGAGAGGTCGGTCACCTGGCCGGTGATGATCGGCAGCCCATCCGGTCCGAAGCCATCATAATTGTAGCGTTCGCGGATATACAGTTCCGGGCTGGCCTGGCGGAAGGCGGTGTTGCTGGCGACCGGCAGGAAATACCAGCTGTAGGAGCCGAAGAGGCGACCGCTCCGGTCCGGCCACAGATTGTAGCTGGCGCCGAGGCGCGGAGCATAATTTTCCTTCAGCTCGATATATTCGAAGCCACCCGGCTTATCGAGCGTGAAGTCGTCGCGGCGCACGCCCAGATTCAGTGTCAGGCGATCGGTCGGCTTCCATTCGTCCTGGATGTAGAACGCGGTGTTCTTGGCATCGAAGCCGCCGCCGGAGTTGAAATAGTTGACCTCCAGCACGTCGTCGGCGCGCAGAATCAGCGAGGCGCCGGCATTGCCGAAATTGGCGTTGAAGGCTTCGTCGGACAGGAAGCCCACCTCCCGCAGGGCGGCGCCGCCGTTGCGGACGGTCACGCGCTCCAGCGTGTTGTTTTCGGTGTCGAATCCGGCGCGGATATGGTGGTCGCCGAAAGCATCGAAGAACAGGTCGATGTCACCGCGGAAGAACTCACGCTCGATCCGGTAGGGAAAATCGCGGCTTGACAGCGGCTGACCGGTGAAAAGGCCACCCTGTGGCACGCCCTGTACCGTCTCGCCAGAGGCGTTCTGGAAGAAATAGCCGGTCGATCCCGCGTCGATGCCGATCGTCTCGAAGCTGTCCTTGGTGACGCCATAGGCGCCCGAGATGGTGAACCAGTCGGTCAGCGTGCCGGTGTAGTTGGCGACATAGCTGACGCCGCCCGACAGGTTTTCGGTGATGCTCTGCGCGGCGCCAAGCGTGGGGACGCCGCCGGGCTCGCTATAGGCGAGGTCGGTGCGGCGCTCGGTCTCCTCGCTGTTGATCACGGTCAGCTCGAAATGGTGGTTGTCGAGCGGATAGGCATCGACCTTGACTGCCCAGAACGGCGAGTTGGTGACCCGTTCGGTGCCGATCCCGGTGATGCGGTTGTTGCGCAGGGTGCGGTCTTCGCGCAGTTCGAGCAGGCCGTAGACGAACAGCCGGTCGCGCACGATCGGGCCGCCGGCCTCGACAATCGCCGAATAGGATTCGGTTTCGTCGAACTTGCGGTTGGTCAGGTTCTGGCAGGTCACCTCGGTGGAGCCCTCGACCTGCTCGCAGGTCTGCAGGTTCTCCTGCGGTTCGCGCAGGAAGTTGGGCTGCCAGTTCACATGGATGGCGCCGGTGAATTCGTTGGTGCCGGACTTGGAGACCGCATTGATGATGCCGCCGGTGGCACGCCCGAACTCCGCCGGGATGCCGCCGATCTTGACATCGACGGTGCGGTAGAACTCGAACGGCACGCGCACGGAACCAAGGTAATTGTCGAAGTTCGTCGTGTTCAGGCCGTTGAGGTAATAGGCGTTCTCTGCGACCGAGGAGCCGTTGATCGAGGGCAGCAGCTGGCCATTGGCAGAAAAGCCGTCATCGCCGAACGACGTGCCCGGCGCCAGCAGCACGACCGAGGCGAGGTCGCGCGCGACCGGCACCCGGCGGGTCAGCTCGGCCAGATTGATCACGGTGCCCGTCGTGTTCTCGGTGAAGTCCGCCGTGATCGTAGCGCCGGTGACGACGATGACGTTGCCGGTGGCGGTCATGTCGATGTTCAGGTCGGTCGTCTGCGAGGCGACGACGCTGACATCGGTGGCGGTGAAGGTGTCGAGTCCGGGCGCTTCGACCACCACGGTATAGGTGCCGGTCGGCAGGCTGGCGAAGCGGACAGTGCCGTTGCCGCTGGTGGTCGCGGTGCGGGTGAAGCCCTGCGAGACCGAGGTCAGAGTGACGGTCGCGCCGGGCAGCGGATTGCCGGCCTCGTCCCTGACCGTGCCGGCGATGGCGCCGGAGGTGTAATCCTGCGCGGCGGCAGGGGCGGACGCGATGCCGCTGGCGGCAGCGCCGGCACCGACGAGCGCCAGCACGCGCAGCGCGCTGCCGGCCCCCAGCAGGCGCTTGCGGAAGGTGGAGGTTGTCATAGGATTGCAGTCCCTCTGGTGAATACGCGACGCTGCTTATTGCCTGCGCGCGCCCCAAAGGTTCGACATGGACGCCCGCTGAACACGGCTTTTCTGCGGCAGCGGGGCACTGGTTACAACGAGAACCAAACACGCAAGTGCAGGAAAGCGCCTCGGTGTGGCGCAATCGTCACATATGTCGTTTTGCCGACAATCGCGCCCAGCCTCGCTGCGGCCAGGCATCGCCGAATCCTCGCCCTTCGCCCGCCTGCGGAATGCGCGGGCGATTGTCGGAACGTGGCGCCATGTCGCTGCCTCCGCCGGCATAAGGCCCGCGCGCCGGGTGAGCGCCGGAAGGGAGAGCCCCGCGCACCGGCTGGTTTCCGGGGCAACCGCAATCGCGCTTGACTTGCCGCCCCACCCGCCTAGGGCCCGCGGCGGGCCACGCGGTCCCAACGCCGCGCGTGCTCTCTGCAAGGAGAGTTGCAACATGACCGATACGATTTCGCCTGCCGGCGCATCCGTGCGCGCCGCCCTCCCCTCGGCCAGGCCGGCCCGGCCGTTCTTCTCGTCCGGCCCCTGCGCCAAGCCGCCCGGCTGGTCGCCCGCCATGCTGGAGCTGGATTCGCTCGGCCGATCGCACCGCTCGCGGATCGGCAAGGCGCGCCTCGCGCGCTGCATCGACCTGATCCGCGAGGTGCTGGAGGTGCCCGCGACCCATCGCATCGGCATCGTCCCCGGCTCCGACACCGGCGCTGTGGAGATGGCGATGTGGACCATGCTTGGCGCGCGGCCGGTCACCACGCTGGCATGGGAAAGCTTCGGCGAAGGCTGGGTCACCGACGCGCTCAAGCAGTTGAAGCTGGAGCCGACGGTGCTGCGCGCCGATTACGGCCAGCTCCCCGATCTGGGCGCGGTCGACTGGAGGCACGATGTCGTGTTCACCTGGAACGGCACCACCTCCGGCGTGCGCGTTCCCGATGGCGACTGGATCGCCGCCGACCGGCAGGGCCTCGCCATCGCAGACGCGACCAGCGCGGTGTTCGCGCAGGACATCGCCTGGGACAAGTGCGATGTCCTCACCTTCTCGTGGCAGAAGGCGCTGGGCGGGGAGGGCGCGCATGGCGTGCTGATCCTCGGCCCGCGCGCGGTCGAGCGGCTGGAGAGCCACACTCCCGCCTGGCCGGTGCCCAAGGTTTTCCGCCTGACCAAGGGCGGCAAGCTGATCGAGGGGATCTTCAGCGGCGAGACCATCAACACGCCCTCCATGCTGGCGGTGGAGGATGCCATCGCCTGCCTCGAATGGGCGCAGTCGATCGGCGGCCTGCCGGCGATGAAGGCGCGCGCCGACGCCAATGCCGCCGCGCTGGATGCGCTGGTGGAGCAGCGCGACTGGCTCGGCCATCTGGTCGCCGATCCGGCGATCCGCTCCAACACCAGCGTCTGCCTGACGGTCGAAGGCGCCGACGCCGACTTCGTCAAGCGCTTCGCCCGGCTGCTGGAGGAGGCAGACGCCGCCTACGACATCGCCGGCTATCGCGACGCCCCGCCGGGCCTGCGAATCTGGTGCGGCGCGACGGTGGACAGCGCCGATATCGCCGCGCTCGGCCCGTGGCTCGACTGGGCTTACGAGATCATCACGAGGCAACAGCCAGCCGCGCACTCTTGATACGTCACCCCGGAATTGATCCGGGGTCTCCCTCGGCACCGACCAACCTGCCTGACAGCACGTGATCCCGGATCAGGTCCGGGATGGCGCATCCAAGGACATTTCCCATGACCAAGCCCCGCGTCCTCATCTCGGACAAGATGGACCCCAACGCCGCCCGCATCTTCGAGGAGCGCGGCTGCGCGGTCGATGTCAGGACCGGCCTCTCCCCCGACGAGCTGAAGGCCATCATCGGCGAGTATGATGGCCTCGCCATCCGCTCCGCCACCAGGGTGACCAAGGAGATCCTCGCGGCAGCGCCCCGCCTCAAGGTCATCGGCCGCGCCGGGATCGGGGTCGACAATGTCGATATCCCCGCCGCCTCGGCGCAGGGCGTGGTGGTGATGAACACGCCGTTCGGCAATTCGATCACCACCGCGGAACACGCCATCGCGCTGATGTTCGCGCTCGCCCGCCAGATCCCGGAGGCCGATGCCTCCACCAAGGCCGGCAAGTGGGAGAAGAACCGCTTCATGGGGGTCGAGGTCACCGGCAAGACGCTCGGCCTGATCGGCGCCGGCAATATCGGCTCGATCGTCGCCAGCCGGGCGCTGGGCCTGCGGATGAAGGTGGTCGCCTACGATCCGTTCCTGACGCCCGAGCGCGCCGTCGACATGGGAGTAGAGAAGGTCGACCTCGAAACGCTGCTGGCGCGGGCCGATTTCATCACCCTGCACACGCCCCTGACCGAGGAGACCCGCAACATCCTCTCGCGCGAGCGGCTGGAGAAAGCGAAGCAGGGCGTGCGGATCATCAATTGCGCACGCGGCGGGCTGGTCGACGAGGCGGCGCTGCACGATCTGCTGGTGTCGGGCCATCTCGGCGGTGCCGCGCTCGACGTGTTCGTGACCGAACCGGCCAAAGACAGCCCGCTGTTCGGCGCGCCCAACTTCATCTGCACCCCGCATCTGGGCGCCTCGACCACCGAGGCGCAGGTCAATGTCGCGTTGCAGGTGGCCGAGCAGATGAGCGACTTTCTGATCGAAGGCGGCGTGACCAACGCGCTCAACATGCCCAGCCTCTCG
>JACIYY010000314.1 GCA_014359685.1 Porphyrobacter sp.
CTGCAGAGAGTGGCTGAAGGCAGAAAGAAAGATATCAATTACATTGACAGTATTGCATCCTGCGCTCAGACCGCCAGCTCCGCCTCTGCCACCGGCGCGAAGCTGCGGCGGTGGAGCGGGGTCGGGCCATGCCGGCGCAGCGCGGCGAGGTGGTCGGGCGTGCCGTAGCCCTTGTTGCGGTCCCAGCCGTAATCGGGATGCGTTGCGTGGTACTGACGCATCAGCCGGTCACGGTGCTCCTTGGCCAGGATCGAGGCCGCCGAGATGCACGGCTCGCGCGCATCGCCGCCGACGATCGCCCGGGCCGGCCAGCGCCATTCCGCCCGCCGCCCGGCCGGGGTCAGGTTGCCGTCGACCAGCACCTGCTCGCACTCGCGGCCCAGCGCCTCGCACAGCCGATTCACCGCCAGCGTCATCGCCCACATCGTCGCGTGGAAGATGTTGAGCCGGTCGATCGCCTCCACCTCTACCACCCCGATGCCGAAGGCGCAGCGGCGGCGGATGCGCTCCTCCAGCACTCCCCGCTGCTGCGGCGTCAGTTTCTTGGAATCGTCCAGCCCGCCCGGCCGGGGCCGGCACAACGCCACTGCGGCGGCCACCACCGGCCCGGCGAGCGGACCGCGCCCGGCCTCGTCGACGCCGACGATCAGCGCGCCCGGTCCGAGAGCGGCACAAAAATCGGCAGAGGGCGTTCCGGCGAGCATGACAGTCAGGATCCTGGTCGCCGCCCTATTCCCCGCCGCGCTCGCCGCTGCAAGCTGCGGCAGCGCCCAATCCGGGGATAGCGCCGCCACCCCGGCGGCACCGCCGGCATCCGGCGCCGCCGCCGTCGCCCGGGGCGAGCCGGTCGACCTTCCCGGAGAAGCGCCTTTCGCCGTCACCGCGCATGGCGCTTTCGACGAGCCGTGGGCCATCGCCTTCGCGCCCGGCACCAGCACCCTGTTCATCACCGAACGGCCCGGCACGCTCAAATTCGTCGACCTGCCGAGCGGCCGCACCGGCACGGTCAGCGGCGTGCCGCACGTCGATCATGGCGGTCAGGGAGGCCTTGGCGATGTCGCCTTCCTGCCTTCGGAGGCCTCCCCCACGCTCGATCGGCGCACCATCTACCTGACCTGGGCGGAGGCCGGGCAAGGCGACACGCGCGGCGCGGTGCTGGGGCGTGGAACGCTGCTGTGTGGCGATGCCGCTGCCTGCCGGATCGAAGGGCTGTCGGTGATCTGGCGGCAGCAGCCCAAGGTCACCGGGCGCGGCCATTACTCGCACCGCATCGCCATCGCCCCTGACGGGCAGCACCTGTTCCTCGCCTCCGGCGATCGCCAGAAGATGGAACCGGCGCAGGACCTTGCCAACAATCTGGGCGCGGTGCTGCGCCTCAACCTCGACGGCACGCCTGCCGCCGGCAATCCGTTTGCCGAGCGGGGCGGCGTCTCGCGCGAGATCTGGAGCTACGGGCACCGCAACATCCTCGGCCTCGAATTCGACCCGCAGGGGCGGCTGTGGGCGCTCGAGCACGGCCCCAGGGGCGGCGACGAGCTGAACCTCATCGAACGCGGCGCGAATTACGGCTGGCCGCTGGTGTCGGAGGGGGTTCATTACGATGGCCGCCCGATCCCCGACCCCGACACCCGGCCCGATCTGGCGCAGGCGGCGATCGGCTGGACGCCGGTGATCGCGCCCGGCGGCTTCCTGTTCTATTCGGGCGAGCTGTGGCCGCAATGGCGCGGCGTCGCGCTGCTCACCGGCCTGCTCAGCCAGGCGCTGATCCCGGTGGCGATCGACGGCACGCAGGGGCGCGAGCTGGCCCGCTATCGCTTCCCGCGCCGCCTGCGCGACATCGCCGAGGCGCCCGACGGGACGCTGTGGCTGATCGAGGACGAGGAGGGCGGCCGGCTGCTGCGGCTGGCGCCCCTGTAGGTCCACCGCGACAGCCGATCACGCGGCGGATTGCCAGCCCCGCCCCCCGCCCCTATCGGCGCGCCTTTGCGATGACCACCGCCTCCCTGATCCCGCTCGACGCGATCGAGCCCGCGACGCTCGAACGCCACCTCGACCGGGTGTTCGGCGGCGATCGCCGCCAGCGCACCGCCTATCGCATCCGCGAGGGGACGGACTGGCTGCCCGCGCTCAGCTTCGCCGCGCTCGATGCCGACCAGCGGCTGGCCGGCACCATCCAGGCCTATCCGGTCGCGCTGGCCGACCCCGCCGGCCGCGCCCATCCGCTGATCATGATCGGCCCGGTCGCGGTTGCGCCGGACCGGCAGGACCAGGGCTTCGGCCGGGCGATGCTGGCTGCGCAGGCCGCCGCGCTCGACCCGCGCGCGCCGCTGCCGCAAGTGCTGATCGGCGATGCGCCCTACTACGCGCCGTTCGGCTTCACCGCCGCCGGCACCGCAGGCTGGCGCTGCCCCGGCCCGTGGGACCCGGCCCGCCTGCTGGTGCGCTGCGCCAATCGCGCCGTGCTGCCGGCCGAAGGGATGCTGGGGCCTTGGCGCGGGTGACGCCATCTGGCATCGCCTTGCCATGCCCTACGACGTTCCCCCCGATCTGGCCGCGCTGTCGCTGCTCGACCTTGCCCGGGCGGTGGAGGAACGGCGGCTGCCGCCGATCGAACACTGGGCACCCGCTGAGAGCATCGACAGCGAGATGCGGATCGCTGCCGACGGCAGCTGGTATCACCAGGGCACGCGGATCGGCCGCCCGGCGATGGTTCGCGCCTTCTCCACCCTGCTGATGCGCGACGATTCCGGGCAGCACTGGCTGATCACCCCCGAATGCCGGCAGTCGATCGAGGTCGAGGATGCGGCCTTTCGCGCGGTCGATCTGCGCCGCGCCGGCGATGCGCTGGCCTTCCGCCTGAACACCGACGATCTGGTGCTGGCCGGCCCCGACCACCCGCTGCGCGCAGCCGGCGACCCCGATGTGCCGGCGATCTACCTTGCCGTGCGCCATGGCTGCGAGGCGCGGCTCGACCGCTCGACCTGGCTGCAACTGGTCGAGGAGGCGCTGGCCGAGGGCGATGGCCTCGCCGTCACCAGCCAAGGCGCGCGCTTCCCGCTCGTCCCGGCATGAGCGCGCTGTTCGACCGGCTCCAGCGCCTGTTCGACGAAGGCCACGGGGTCGAACTGCCCGACCTGCGCTGTGATGCCCACTTCGCCCCGCCGCAGCTGCGCCCGGCTGCGGTGCTGATCGCGGTCACGGACCGGCCGGAGCCGGGGGTGCTGCTGACCCACCGGCCGGAGGCGATGCGCGCCCATCCGGGGCAGATCGCCTTCCCCGGCGGCAAGCTCGATCCCGGCGAGGACGCGGTCGCAGCGGCCCTGCGCGAGGCGCAGGAGGAGCTGGGGATCGACCCTGCCCAGGTGCGGATGATCGGCGCCAGCGACCGCTACATCACCGGAACCGGCTTTGACATCACCCCGGTGCTGGGGCTGGTGCCGCCCGATCTGCCGATCGTGCCCAACCCGGCCGAGGTTTCGGCATGGTTCGAAGCCCCGCTGGCCTTCATCCTCGATCCTGCGAACCACGTCACCCGGACCGGCGAATGGGGGGGCGTGGCGCGGCCCTATCTGGAAATCCAGTGGCGCGAGCATCGCATCTGGGGCGTGACCGCGGCGATGATCCACAATCTGTCGCGCCGGCTGCAATGGCTCGGCGCCGGCGATGGCTGAGGCACCGGAGGCCGATCTGCCGGCGGCGGACTGGACCCGGCGCGCGGATCTGGCGCGGCTGGTCGCGGCGCTCGGCCCCGGCAGTGTGCGCTGGGTCGGCGGGGCGGTCCGCGACACGCTGCTGGGGATGCCGGTCAAGGATATCGACGCCGCCACGCTCCACCGGCCGCCGCAGGTGCTGGACCGGCTGGCGGCGGCCGGGATCGACGCCGTGCCGACCGGGATCGACCATGGCACGATCACCGCGATCCTCCCCGATGGGCCGGTAGAGGTCACCACCCTGCGCCGCGACGTTGCCACCGACGGCCGCCGCGCGACGATCGCCTTCGCCACTGACTGGCGCGAGGATGCCGCGCGCCGCGATTTCACCATCAATGCGCTCTATGCCGATCCGGTCACGCTGGCGATCAGCGACTATTTCGGCGGGCTGGCCGATCTGGCGCAGCGGCGGGTCCGCTTCATCGGCGATGCCCGCCAGCGGATCCGCGAGGATCACTTGCGGATCCTGCGCTATTACCGCTTCCAGGCCCGCTTCGGCAGCCCGATGGACGCCGAGGCGGAGGAGGCCTGCGCCGAATTGGCGCCGATGCTTAAGGGGCTGAGCCGCGAAC
>JACIYY010000315.1 GCA_014359685.1 Porphyrobacter sp.
GCGTGGGCGGAGACACCCGCTATGCCCGCGCGATCGTCGACGCGATCAAGTACTGGAGCGTGGGTAGCGGCTTCGTGTTCTCGCTGCGCGGGCAGGGCGGGTATATCAAGGGGCTGAAGGATCGCGGCGAGGGGGTCGACGACGTCCTGCTGACCGACCGCTTCTTCCTCGGCGAGCAGCAGGGTCTGCGCGGCTTCGACATTCGTGGCGTCGGGCCGCGCGTGGTGCGCCGCTTCCAGATCCTTGACGAGGAGGGCAACACCACGCTGACCCCGCTCGGCGACGATGCCACGATCGACGATGCGCTCGGCGGCACGGCGATGTATCTGGCCAGCGCGGAGCTGGAGATCCCGCTGGGATCGGGCGCGCGCGAGCTGGGGCTGCGCCCGTCGATCTTCGTCGATGCCGGCGCGGTGTTCGACATCACCCGCCCGCCGCTGATCACCACGCCGACGCAGCTGTTCTCGCAGATCATCACAGACGATACCGGGGCGATCACCGGCTCGGTCATCACCACCAGCCCGACCGCGCCGGACGGCACCGCCAACGCCGCTCTCAACGCTCCGTTTGTCGAGGAATTCTACGGCGATACCTGGAAGCCGCGCGTCGCCATCGGCATCGGCGTCAACTGGAACTCGCCCTTCGGCCCGTTCCGCATCAACCTCGCCCATCCTCTGCTCAAGCGGAAGGGCGACGATACCAAGCTCTTCTCGTTCAACGTGGGAACCCAGTTCTGATGAAGCATCGTCTCAAGCCCGCGCTGGCCATCGGCCTCGCCTTCGCCTCGCTGACCGCTCCGGCCGTGCTCGCACCCGCCGCCGCCCAGAACGCCGCTCGCGGCATCGGGGTGGTCAACATCCCGGCGGTCATCGCCAATTCCAACGCCTATCGCACCGCGCAGCAGCAGCGCCAGACCACCTATCAGGCGCAGATCGAACAGGCCAACCAGCGCCGGCAGGCGATCTCGCAGCAGCTCCAGCCGCTGGTCCAGCAGCTCCAGACCGCCAGTCAGCAGCCCAATGCCAACCAGCAGGCGCTGCAGCAGCAGGCGATGCAGATCCAGCAGATCGAGGAAGCCGGCCAGCGCGAGCTCCAGCAGATCCTCCAGCCGGTCGCTCTGTCGCAGGCCTATGTCGAGGAACAGATCAACGACCAGCTCGAAGCGGCGATCCAGGCGGCGGCGGCCAGCCAGAACATCACCATCGTGCTGACCCCCGAAGGGGTGGTCTACGCCGATGCCGCGCACAATCTGAATCAGGCGGTGCTGGCAGAACTGAACACCCGCATCCCCTCCGCGCAGCTGGTGCCGCCGGCCGGCTGGCTGCCGCGCTCGGTGCGCGAACAGCAGGCCCAGCAGGCGGCGCAGGCCGGGCAGGCTTCGCAGGCCGCGCAGCAGGGGGCGGCCGCCGCCACGACGACGCAGCAGCAGCCCGTCGCAGGGCGCTGATGGCGGCAGCAGCAGGGGAAGGCGGCGCTGCGGGCGGCGCAATCGCGGGCTTCGGGATCGCGCGGATCCTCGAAGCCCTCCCGCACCGCTACCCGATGCTGCTGGTCGACCGGGTGGTCTCGCTCGATCCGGGGGAGGCGATCCGCGCGGTCAAGGCGGTCAGCGTCAACGAATCCTTCTTCCAGGGGCATTTCCCCGGCCGCCCGATCATGCCCGGCGTCCTGCAGATCGAGGCGCTGGCCCAGGCCGCCGGGATCCTTGCGGTGGAAAGCTTCGGCCTCGCCGGCAGCGGCCGGCTGGTCTATTTCATGGCCATAGAGGACGCCAAGTTCCGCGCCCCGGTGGAGCCGGGCTGCCTGCTCGACCTGACGGTTCGCTTCGTCCACAAGCGCGCGCGCGTCAGCAAGTTCCGCCGCACCGCTGCAGTCGGCGACACGGTGACCTGCGAGGTCGGCTTCACCGCGATGATCGCCGACCCGCCGGCCTGACGGCGGGCGCGCCGGGGAGGGGCCGCAGCCTCTTGCCATCGCCGGCGCGAGGCTCTAAGGGCCGCGCCTTCCCGACATTGCCCGGCCGGTCGGAACCGGCCCTCCGCACGAGGATTTGCAGCGCCATGAAGGCCGACATCCATCCCGATTACCACATGATCAAGGTCCAGATGACCGACGGCACGGTGTTCGAAACGCGATCCACCTGGGGCCGCGAGGGCGACACGATGACGCTGGACATCGACCCCACCAGCCACCCGGCCTGGACCGGCGGCACCCGCCAGCTCGATGCGGGCGGCCGCGTGGCGCAGTTCAACAAGCGCTTCGGCGGATTGTCGCTCAAGAAGAAGTGATCCCCCCAGGGCGGTGAGTCCCCGCGACCGCGGCGACGCTACCCGCCCGGGATGAACCGCATCACCCCGGCATAGCGCTCCACGCCGCTATTGTCGCCGGGGTGGTGCTGCCCGTCGAACACCGGCACGTCCGGCCAGTCATAGGGGCCGATCCCGTCGAGGCACGCGGCGTTGACGCCGTATTTGCCGGGATCGCTGCGGCTCTGGTGGAACGGGTGGATGCCGCACACCCGGCAGAAGTGGTGCTTGGCCTCGCCGCTGCCGAAGGTGTAGAGCGTCAGCAGCTCCTCCCCTTGCGTCACCGTCAGGTCGGCCAGCGGCACGTCGATCATCACCACCCCCTTCATTGCGCAGATCGTGCAGTTGCAGCGGATCGGCTGCACCGGGTCGGGCAGACGCACGCTGAAGCGCACGCCCCCGCAATGGCAGCCGCCGAAATGCTCTGTGCCCATCCCTTCGCTCCCGTCCATCACGCCCAGCCCCACGGGCGCTCGCGATACCATTTGGTGATAACATATTTAACGCCCGCGCGCACCTTCATCCCGTGATGCAGCGTCGCCGGGTTGGGCGAGCCGTCGGGCCGGCGGTTGTTCCAGCACACCAGCTTGCCGGGATCGGGCTGGATCGTCTTGCCGATCGCCTTGAAGCGGGTCGCGCCGCCGGCGGCGACGTGGTTGAGATAGATCATGAAGGTCCAGGTCCGCTGCCCCGCGACCGAGCAGAAGCGCGCGAAATCCTGCCCGGTGGGCTCGAAATAATCGGTGTGCGCCTTGAACTCCTGCCCCACGGCATAGCGCTGGCCCTGCACCGGCTCGCCATGGGCCGGGTCGATGCCGTGCAGCGCCAGCAGCCGCGCCTCCAGCTCGCGCACCGCCGGCTCGGTCGGCGCAAGGTCGCAGGTCTCGCTGGTGCGGAACGCCGCGTCGCCATTGGGATCGGCGATGGTGGAGGGGCGGCGGTCCTGGTCGATCAGCGCAATCAGCCCGTCGCACAGCTCCGCCGGCAGGAAGCCGGGCCGGTCGAACAGCTCGATCTGCGGCGACGGCACCCGCCGCACGCCCGGCTGCGCCAGCAGGACTGCACCAGTGGTCTCGCCCGGATTCGCCATGCCGGCGTCCATAACCGCCGCCGCTGGGGTCGCAAAGCCTGCGCGATCGATCGTTGCGCCAAGGCCCCTCCGCGCCGCTTTTTCCTTGGCTTGGCCGGCCCGCTCGTGCAACAGCTGTGCGCCTGTCCGAAGGCGCTTGACCGCGCCGCACAGCAGCCTAACAGCGCCGGTCTCACGGCTTCGGGCTGATGGCGATCGTAGCTCAGTTGGTTAGAGCGCCGGTTTGTGGTACCGGAGGTCGCGGGTTCAAACCCCGTCGATCGCCCCATTTCCCGCATCATCGCGGCCGTGTCCTGTCATCGCGGATAAGCGAAGGATCGAGCATGGCGGCGTTGTGGGCCGAACCCGATTTTGACGAGCACGAGCTGGTGCAGCTGGTGCACCACCGGGCCTCCGGACTGACCGCGATCATCGCGCTCCATTCCACCCATCTCGGCCCCGGCGCCGGCGGCACCCGCTTCTGGCACTATCCCGACGGCGTGGGCGCGCTGCGCGATGCGCTGCGCCTCAGCCGGGGGATGAGCTACAAGAACGCCATGGCCGGCCTGCCGATGGGCGGCGGCAAGGCGGTGGTGCTGCTCGACCGCGACGGCCGCAAGACGCCCGCGATGCTGGCCGCGTTTGGCGATGCGGTGGAGGCGCTGGGCGGCCGCTACGTCACCGCAGAGGATGTCGGCGCCAGCGTGGCGGACATGGTCGCCATTGCCGCGCGCACGCAGCATGTCTGCGGCCTGCCCGCCGAACAGGGCGCGGTCGGCGGCGATCCCGGTCCGTTCACCGCGCGCGGCATCGTGCTGGGGATCAAGGCGGCGGTCGCCTACCGGCTGGGCACCGACAGCATGGCCGGAATCCGGGTCGCGGTGCAGGGCTGCGGCAGCGTCGGCGGCGGGGTCGCCCGGCTGCTCGCGGCAGAGGGCGCGGTGCTGACCCTGGCCGATATCGACGCCGCCCGCGCGCAGCGCCTCGCTGCCGAGCTGGGCGCCAGTGCCGTCCCCTGCGAGCGGATCATGGCCACCCCGTGCGAGGTGTTCAGCCCCAATGCGCTGGGCGCCGTTCTGGACCGGGCCGGCATCGCCCGGCTCGATTGCCGGATCGTCGCGGGCGGCGCCAACAACCAGCTCGCCCAGGCCGGCGACGGCGCGGCGCTGGCGGAGCGCGGCATCCTCTACGCCCCCGATTACGTCATCAATGCCGGCGGGATCATCAATGTCAGCCTCGAATATCTGTGCCGCCGCCACGGCCAGCCCTGCGATCTTGCCGAGGTGGAGGCGCGCATTGCCCGCATCCCCGAGCGGCTGCGCGCGATCTGGCAGGGGGCACAGGACAGCGGCGAGAGCGCCGACGTGGTCGCCGACCGGATGGCGCAGGCGCTGATCGGACGCGGCTGAGCGCCGCTTTGCGTGAGGGGCGTCACGCACCCCCTTGCCAAGCCGCCGCCGAGGCCCTATCTGGGGCAGGCTACAGTCGCAAATAGACGGTTTCGGTGCTTTGCGGCTCCTGCTTCCTTCTCTCTCGCTTCTTTTAGCGCCCAGTGGCCGGCTTTCGGCCACATCACATTGAAGGAACCAGATATGGCTACCGGTACAGTAAAGTTTTTCGACGAGTCCAAGGGCTATGGCTTCATCACCAATGAAGCCGGCGGCGCCGATGCCTTCGTGCACATTTCCGCGGTCCAGGCTGCGGGGATGAGCACGCTCAACAAGGAACAGCGCGTCTCCTACGACCTCGAGAGCGACCGGCGCGGCAAGACCAGCGCGGTCAATCTCCAGAACGCCTGACGGCAACGGCCACAGGCCAACGAGAGGGGCGGGTGCGCAAGCACCTGCCCCTTTTTGTTGGGTTATATATATGTGTTTGACCCACAATTAGGTTGATGGTATTAAGATTGCATTGGAAGGTTGGATCAGTCCGAAGCATTTGAGCCGCTACCTTGACGAATGATGTGGCGGTTCAACCGCCGGGATCACGATGATGGTTTCCGGCTCAATGAACTGCTGATGGGCGCAGATCGGCCCAAGCTGGACTATAGGACGCTCATCGCGTGACCTCAAAAAAGAGGAAACCAAAAATGGCTTCGTCAAATCTCGGCTTTGACGAAGCCCTCGCTCGCTTTATCCAGACCGACCCTAAGGAAGTTGAAGATGCTGCCGACAGGGTGAATAAGGACGACGAGGAGGCGCGACGATATGCCGAAGAGCGACGAGATAGCATCAACCGAGGAGCAAGGCGAAGCCGAAAGCGGTTCCGTCTTTGACTTTCTGTACCATGATCACAGGCGGATCGCCTCGTTTCTATCCCAATTTGACGTCAACGGGCTCCTAACCGGCCTTACTCAAGGTGAGGGCGTCACGAAGGGGGCCAAACGGAGTAAAAGGCTGGGCGTTGGTGCTCAGGCTCCGCTCGTCGGCGGCGGAAGTCTGGACTTTGAAATTGGGCCTGGCGAGGCTGGCTCACAAACGCTGGAACGTATCTATGATCCGTTTTGGGTAAATGCACGCCAGTTCCTGGATGTGCTCACCGAACGGGATATGATTCAACGCGACATTTCTGCCGCCAATATGGGGGAGTTTGTGCTCGCCAAGGGTTTTCTTAGTGTTCTCGATCTCGTCATGTTCAAGGAGGCTTGGAAACTTCCATCTCTTCAGCGGATGATCAAGGCGGGCATGGGCCTCGAGAAGCCGATGGGGAATATGACAGCGGTGCAGAAAGCCGCCGCAAAGGAGCAAAAAACGCAG
>JACIYY010000316.1 GCA_014359685.1 Porphyrobacter sp.
GCCATGGATCGTGGACGAGATGTTTGGCTATGCGCGCAAGTTTCTCTATGCAAACATCGCCTGCTATCCGGCGGTCAAGGTGCTGCCCAATGGGCAGAACGTGCATTGCACGGTGAAATCACCTGAATGGTGGGCAGGTCTCTTTCATGGCATCGCCATGCGGCATACGGATGTCTCTTATCGGCTGATCACCTCGACCGCGACAGGGCGCAAGAAGAAGTTCGGCTTCGCCAAGAACCGCAAGAAAGAATATCAGACAGTCGAGCGGATGGCCTGACCCGCGCCCGCGATTGCAGAGCCTGACGTGTCCCGAGTGATGACCCTATGAAATACCGCCCCGAAATCGACGGTCTGCGCGCCGTGGCGATCCTGCCTGTGGTGCTCTATCACGCGGGGGTGTCATGGTTCCCCGGCGGGTTTGTCGGCGTGGATGTGTTCTTTGTCATCTCGGGCTATCTGATCACCTCGATCATTCTGGGCGAGCGCGCGGCGGGCAGCTTTACGCTCGCTGGCTTTTATGGCCGCCGCATCCGGCGTATTTTTCCGGCGCTTTTCGTGATGATGGGGGTCAGCTATCCTATCGCCTGGGCGCTGCTTGATCCCTCGGCGATGGCCGAGTTTTCCGGCAGCATCGCCGCCTCGACCGTGTTTTTCGCGAATGTCTATTTTCTTGAGGTGAGCGGCTATTTCGCGACGGCGGCAGAGTTCAAGCCGCTCTTGCACAATTGGAGCCTCTCGGTCGAAGAACAGTTCTACCTGATCTTTCCAATGGCGGTGTTGCTGACATGGCGCGCGGGGGCGAAATGGCAGGTCCGCATTTTCATGGCTGTGGCCCTCATCAGCCTTGCGCTTGCGCAATGGCAGATCGAGCGGGGCAATGGCGCGCGCGCGTTCTTTCTGCTCTACGCCCGGCTGTGGGAGCTGATGGTGGGCGTTCTCTTGGCCTATTGGCTGGCCACACCGCAGGGGGAAGCCCTGCGCGAAAGCGGTCGCTGGCGGCATGGCGCGCTCTTGGGTCTGGCGCTCATTCTCGGGGCGGTGTTCAGCTTTGATACCGAGACCGCATTTCCAGGGCTGGCGGCGCTCTTGCCTTGCGTTGGTGCGGCGCTGGTGATCGCCTGTGCCACGGGGCAGAGCCTGTCGGGCCGATTGCTCGGGTGGCGTCCGGTGGTCTTTTTAGGGCTTGTCAGCTATTCGCTCTATCTCTGGCATGTGCCTGCGCTGGTCTTTACCCGCATCGGA
>JACIYY010000317.1 GCA_014359685.1 Porphyrobacter sp.
ACGGCCCGCTCACCGCCGACGTGGTGCTGGGCACCGGCGGGCCGCTGACTCTCGACATCACCAGGGCCGATCTCGGCGGGATCGGTTTTGCCGGATCGCTGCGGCAGACCCCGGCCGGGCCGTTTGCCGGCCGGCTGACGGCGAACGGACGCGGGCTGGCGGCGATCGTCCAGCTCGATGCCGAGGAGCAATATCAGGCGGCGGTGGTCCATCTGCGCGCCCGCGACACGGTGCTGCCCGGCCCCGCCGATCTGCGGATCGGCGCCGCCATCGTCGATGCGCGCCTGGTGCTCTACGATCAGCCGTGGGTGGTCGCCGATGCCTCGCTGGAACAGACCCGCTTCGGCAGCCTCGACATCAATGCCGCGCGGGCCAGAATCGACTATCGCGGCGGGCGCGGCACCGCGCAGGCGGTGGCCGAAGGGACCAGCGGCGTCCCCTTCCGCATCGCCGCCAATGCCGACCTCCAGCCCGATCTGTGGCGCGCGGCCTTGACCGGGCGGGTGCGCGGGATCGCGTTCCGCACCGTCAACCCGGCGCGGATCGTTCCCGGCGATGGGGAATACGAGCTGCTGCCGACCCGCATCGATTTCGGCCAGGGCTCGGTCCGCCTCGCCGGCTCTTACGGCGAGGGGATCGTGGTCCAGAGCCGGCTCGATTCGCTCGACATGGCGATCCTCAACGCCTTCTCGCCGGGCCTCGGCATCGGCGGGCGGGCCAGCGGCAGCCTCGATTTCGCGCAAAGCGACGCCAGCGCCTTCCCGCGCGCCGATGCGCGGCTGCGAATCGACGATTTCACCCGCACCACCGCCGTTTCGGTCAGCCAGCCGATCGACATCACCCTGGTCGGCAAGCTGCTCGCCGACGGGGGCGAGGCGCGCGCGGTGATGCGCCGGCGCGGCGCGGTGGTCGGGCGCATGGTCGCCTCGCTGCGTCCGCTCGGCCCCGGCGCGGGGCCGTGGATGGAGCGGCTGATGGGCGCGCCGCTGAGCGGCGGCATCCGCTACAACGGCCCTGCCGACAAGCTGTTCTCGCTGGCCGGATTGTCCGACCAGCGCCTGTCCGGCCCGATCGGGGTGGCCGCCGATTTCTCCGGGCAGGTCGCCGACCCGCAGCTGGCCGGGATCGTGCGCGGCAACGGCCTGACCTACGAGAACCTCACCTACGGCACCCGCCTGTCCGGGGTGCAGCTCTCCGGCCGCTTCAGCGGCAGCCGGTTCGAGCTTGAGCAGCTGCAGGCCCGGGCCGGCGACGGCGCGGTCAGCGCGGCCGGCTTCGTCAGCCTCTCGGCCCAGGCCGGCTACCCGATGAATCTTGCCGTCACGCTCGACCGCGCCGAGCTGGCGGACAGCGAATCGATCGCGGCAAGCGCCACCGGCGCGCTGCGGCTGACCAAGGCGCCCGGGCAGAACGCGCTGATCGCGGGCCAGCTGCGCCTGCCGGAGACTCGCTACGCCTTCATCCGCAGCGGCGCTGCCGAGGTGCCCGAGCTGACCGGCGTGCGCTTCAAGCCGCCGCGCGGGCCGCAGCGGATCACCGGGGACGAGCCGGCGGTGGCCTCCCCCGGCCTGTTCGAGATGGTCGGCCTCGACATCGACCTGACCGCCCCGGAACAGCTCTATGTCTCGGGCATGGGGCTGGAATCGGAATGGAGCGCCGACCTGTCGCTGACCGGCACCAGCGCGGCGCCGGTGATCGCCGGCGAGGTGGAGCTGATCCGCGGCACGCTGGGCTTCGCCGGCCGCTCCTTCGAGCTGACCGAAGGGCGCATCGCCTTCACCGGCGGGACCGAGATCGACCCCACGATCACGCTGGTGGCCAGCGAGGAGATCGAGGACGTAGACGTCAACATCAACGTCGCCGGCAGCGCCATGGACCCGCAGATCGACTTTTCCAGCACGCCTGGCCTGCCCGATGACGAGATCCTGGCGCGCATCCTGTTCGGCAGCTCGGTCGGCAACCTGTCGGCGATCCAGGCGGTCCAGCTCGCCGCCTCGCTCAATTCGCTGCGCGGCTCGGGCGGCGGGCTCAACCCGCTCGGGACGCTGCGCTCGGCTGCCGGGATCGACCGGCTGCGGATTCTCGGAGAGGACGACACCGACGGACGCGGCACCGCGCTGGCCGCCGGACAATACCTCACCGACGACATCTATGTGGAATTCATTACCGACGCCCGCGGCTTCACCGCCACCCAGATCGAGGTCAGCCTGAGCCCGGCGCTGTCGATCCTCAGCCAGGCCGGCGGATCGGGGACGACCAATGTCAGCGTCCGCTACCGGAAGAACTATTGATGCGCGCCGGCCCGGCGGCGCTGCTGCTGGCTGCCATCCTGCTGGCCGGGTGCCGGCAGGAACCCGATTTCGACGAGCGCTACGACAAGGCGCAAGCGGCGATCCGCGCCCGGGCGGCGGCGATCGACCGCGATCTCGCGGCGGCCGCGCGCGAGGCCCGGGCGGGTGCCGCCCCCACCGGCGAACCTGCCGTCACGCCATCCCCCGGCGCCCGCTGAGCCCGCCCCCGCCCCTCGCCCCGCCCCTCGCCTTGCCGTCATGCTTGCCCTAAGGGACCGCGATGGACCTTGCCGAGTTGCGCGTCGCCCTGTTCAGCGGCAACTACAATTACGTTCGCGATGGCGCCAACCAGGCGCTGAACCGGCTGGTCGCCTATCTGCTGCGCCACGGCGCCACGGTGCGAGTCTATGCCCCCACCGTGGCGTGCCCGGCTTTCGAGCCGGCCGGCGATCTGGTCGCGCTGCCCAGCCTGCCGATCCCCGGCCGCGCCGAATACCGGATGCCGCTCGGCCTGTCGCCGCAGGTGCGCCGCGACCTCGACGCCTTCGATCCGCATGTGGTCCATGTCTCCTCCCCCGATCCGGGCGGGCACCGCGCGGTCAGCTGGGCCCGCTCGCGCCACCTGCCGGTGCTGGCCTCGGTCCACACCCGGTTCGAAACCTATCTGCGCTATTACGGGGTCGGCTTTCTCGAACCTGTGGCAGTCGTGCTGCTGCGCCGCTTCTACCGTCGCTGCGATGCGCTGCTGGCGCCGTCGGAGAGCATGGCGCAGGTGCTGCGCCAGCAGGCGATGGGCCGCGACATCTCGCTGTGGTCGCGCGGCGTCGACCGCACGATCTTCGATCCCTCGCGCCGCGATCTGGCCTGGCGGCGCGCGCAGGGCATCGCTGACGAGGATCTGGCGGTCGGCTTTCTCGGCCGGCTGGTGATGGAAAAGGGGCTCGACGTGTTCGCCGCCGCGATGGCCCGGCTGCGCGATCAGGGGCTCGCCCACCGGGTGCTGGTGGTGGGCGAAGGGCCGGCGCAGGACTGGTTCCGCGAGCGGCTGCCCGAAGCGGTGTTCGTCGGCTTCCGGCAGGGCGCCGATCTCGGCCGCGCGGTCGCCAGCATGGACCTGCTGCTCAACCCCTCGATCACCGAGACCTTCGGCAATGTCACGCTGGAGGCGATGGCCAGCGGCCTGCCGGTGGTCGCCGCCCGCGCCGCCGGCAGCATGAGCCTGATCGAGGACGGCGCCAACGGCCGGCTGGTGGAGCCCGGCGACATCGCCGGCTTCGCCGCCGCGATCGCCGCCTATGCTGCCGACCCCGCGCTGCGCGCGCGGCACGGCGCCGAAGGGGAGGCGCGCAGCCGCGCCTTTTCGTGGGACGCGATCAACTGCGCGGTGGCCGACGCCTATCTGCGGCTGGTCCGCGCCCGCCGCTGCCTGCCGGGCCCAGAGCCGCTGGAACGCGATCGCCACCGGGAAACGGCCTGATCGTCCGCGACCCGCCTGTCCTACAGCCCCGCAGCCCGTGTAGAAGGGCGCATGGGCTCGCCACGCTTTCGCGCCGACAAGACATTATCCGGTGCCCTTGCGCCAAGCCCGATCTTTCGTCCCAGGACAGTGTTCCAGGTGTTCCAGGCCTTGATATTGAACGACAATGTTTCTCGTCGTCTTCCGTAATCGCAAGCGCGCCGATCTCGACAGCGCGGCCTATCAGGCGGAGGCCGAGCGGATGGAGACGCTCGCCCGCCAGCAGCCCGGCTATCTCTCGTTCAAGAGCTACACCGCGGAGGATGGCGAGGTGATCGCCCTGTCCGAATGGGTGGACGAGGCCTCGGCCCGCGCCTGGGGCCGCCTCGCCGAACACCGCGCCGCGCAGCAGCGCGGGCGGGATGCCTATTATCAGGATTACACCCTGTTCGCCTGCGACGATCCGCGCATCCATTCCTTCCGCGCCGCTGTCGCCCCCGTGCAACCTTCGAGCGCCAGGACATGACCATGATCCTCTACGGCATCGCCAATTGCGACGCGGTGCGCAAGGCCCGCCGCTGGCTCGACGCGCGCGGCGTGGCCCATGCGTTCCACGACTACAAGAAGCAGGGCGCAGACCCTGCGAAGCTGGCGGAATGGAGCGCGGCGCTCGGCTGGGAGGCGCTGCTCAACCGGCGCGGCACCACCTTCCGGAAGCTGGAGGAGGCCGAGACGGCCGATCTCGATGAGAGCCGCGCGCTGCGGCTGATGGCCGCGAACCCGTCGCTGATCCGCCGGCCGGTGGTCGAGCATGGCGGCGGCTTGCTGGTCGGTTTCGACGAGGCCGAATGGCAGCGGGTGCTGGCATGAAGGGGTGGTGCGCAGCGCTGGCTCTGGCCCTCGCCGTTCCCGCCGCCGCACAGGAGGACCGCGTGCCCAAAGACGTGATCGTCATCGCCCATCGCGGCGCCAGCGGCGAACGGCCCGAACACACGCTGGCCGCCTATGACCGCGCGATCGAGCAGGGCGCCGATTATATCGAGCCCGATCTGGTGGTGACGAGCGACGGCGTGCTGGTCGCCCGGCACGAGAACGAGATCGGTACCACCACCGATGTCGCCGACCATCCCGAATTCGCCGACCGCCATACCACCAAACGGATCGACGGGCAGGACGTGACCGGCTGGTTCGCGGAGGATTTCACCCTCGCCGAACTGCGCACCCTGCGCGCCCGCGAGCGCATCCCCCAGTTGCGCCCCGGCAACGCGCTGTTCGACGGGCTCTATCCGGTGCCGACGCTGGCCGAGATCATCAAGCTGGTCCGCGCGCGCGAGGCGGAGACCGGGCGGCGGATCGGGCTCTATCCCGAACTCAAGCACCCGACCTTTCTTGCAGGCGAAGGCCACGACACGGTCGCGCTGCTGGTCGAGCAGCTGCACGCGGCCGGCTATCGCGACGCAGGCGAGCCGGTGTTCATCCAGAACTTCGAGGTCGGCCCGCTGGTCCGGCTGGCCGGGCTGACCGCGCTGCGGCTGGTCCAGCTGGTCGCCGCCGAGGGCGGGCCGGCGGATCTGCCGCAGGTCGCTTACGCGCAGATGCTGGCCCCCGACTCGCTGGCGCGGATCGCCGCTTATGCCGACGGGCTGGGCGCCGACCTGCGGCTGGTGCTGAGCGCCGAGGGCACCCCCACCGATCTGGTGGCGCGGGCGCATGCGGCGGGGCTTGTCGTCCATGGCTGGACGCTGCGGCGCGAGAACGCCTTCCTGCCCGCTGCGCTGCGCCGGGGCGACGATCCGGCGGCGCCGGGCGATCTGGCCGGGCTGTGGCGGTTGCTCGAACAGGCCGGGATCGACGGCGTGTTCACCGACAATCCGGCCGATGCGGTCAGCGCGCGGAATGCCGGGCGATAGCGATAAAATCGAGCGACAGGTCGTCCGACAGATGCAGCCCCTTCAGCGGGGAGAAGGCGATGCCGCGCGGCTCGCCCATCACCAGCCCGGCGCCGGCGAGCAGCGCGCGCAATTCCTCGGGCGTCACGAAGTCGCGCCAGCGATGGGTGCCGCGCGGGATCGCGCCGATTGCCTCGGCCGCGCCCACCAGCACCAGCCGCGAGCGCAATGTCCGGTTGGGGGCGGAGACGATCAGCAGCCCGTCCGGCGCCAGATGGCGCGCCAGCTGGGCGACGAAGGCCGGCTTGTCGGCGACATGCTCGATCACCTCCAGCGCGGTGACCAGGTCGAAGGGCGCCGCCTCCAGCGCCGCCAGCTCGCCCGCGCGATAATCGATCGCCAGACCGGCGCCCTGGGCATGGGCGACGGCGACGGCGATGTTCTCGGCCGCCGCGTCGATCCCGGTGACCGCCGCGCCCAGCCGCGCCAGCGGTTCCGCCACCAGCCCCGCGCCGCACCCGACATCGAGCGCGCGGCGCGCGGCCAGCGGGCGCGGATCGTCGCTGTCGCCGCCCCAGTGTCGGTCGACTGCCTCGCGGATGAAGCCCAGCCGCACCGGGTTCAGCCGGTGCAGCATCGCGGAACTGCCGGCGGGATCCCACCACTCCTTCGCCAGCCGGGCGAAATGCGCGGCCTCCTGCGGGCGGATGGTGGCCGGCGGATGGGTGGCGGCGAAGGTTGCATCGACCATGCGCCATCCCTAACAGCGCGCACGGCCCGGCACCAGCGGGCGCGTTCGGCAGGAGAAAGCGGGCCTTGGCACGGATCGTGATGAAATTCGGCGGCACCTCGATGGCCGGCACCGAACGCATCCGCCGCGTCGCCAACCTCGTGCGCCGGCAGCAGCTCGGCCCCGATGGCGAGCGTCATCAGGTGGCGGTGGTGGTCTCGGCGATGGCCGGGGAGACCGACCGGCTGGTCAATTTCTGCCGCGAGGCCAATCCGCTCTACGACCCGGCCGAATATGACGTGGTGGTCGCCGCCGGCGAGCAGGTGACGAGCGGGCTTCTGGCGCTGACCCTGCAGGCGATCGGCTGCAAGGCGCGCAGCTGGCTCGGCTGGCAGGTGCCGATCCACACGGTCGAGGCCCACGCCAAGGCGCGCATCGCCAGCATCGACAGCGAGGCGCTGATCGCGCAGATGGAACAGGGGGTGATCGCGGTGATCCCCGGCTTCCAGGGCGTCGCGCTGGACGGGCGCGTGACCACGCTGGGGCGCGGCGGCTCCGACACCTCGGCGGTGGCGGTGGCGGCGGCGCTGAAGGCCGATCGCTGCGACATCTACACCGATGTCGACGGGGTCTATACCACCGACCCGCGCATCGTGGCGCGCGCGCGCAAGCTGGAATATGTGACCTATGAGGAGATGCTGGAGCTGGCATCGGTCGGGGCCAAGGTGCTCCAGACCCGCTCGGTCAGCCTGGCGATGAAGGAAGGGGTCCGGGTGCAGGTTCTCTCCAGCTTCGTGGAGGACGGCGCGCCGGCCGACGAACTGCCGGGGACGATGATCGTCTCCGACGAGGAAATGGCCCGCATCATGGAGGAGAGCGGCATGGAAACCCAGCTGGTCACCGGCGTCGCCCACGACAAGAACGAGGCGCGCATCGTGCTGACCCGCGTGCCCGACCGGCCCGGCGCGGTCAGCCATATCTTCACCCCGCTGGCCGCAGCGGCGATCAATGTCGACATGATCATCCAGAATGTCGGCCGCGACAAGGGCGAGACCGACGTGACCTTCACCGTGCCGCGCGCCGACCTCGCCCGCGCCCAGGCGCTGCTGGAGGAGCGCCGCTCCGCGATCGGCTTCAACCGCATCGTCACCGATGCCAAGGTCGCCAAGATCAGCGTCGTGGGCGTGGGGATGCGCAGCCATGCGGGCGTTGCCGCCACCATGTTCAGCGCGCTGGCCGAGCGGGGGATCAACATCCAGGCGATCTCCACCAGCGAGATCAAGATCAGCGTGCTGATCGACGAGGACGAGACCGAGCTGGCGGTGCGGCTGCTGCACACCGCCTATGGCCTCGATGCCGAGGATGCCGCCACCGCCGCCGCCTGAGGCGCGCCATCGCGGGACGGGGCGGACGGCCGGCC
>JACIYY010000318.1 GCA_014359685.1 Porphyrobacter sp.
TGGTCAAGGTCAAGGAGCCGCAGGCCCAGGAGCGGGCGATGCTGCATGATGGCCAGCTGCTCTACACCTATCTCCACCTAGCCCCCGACCCCGAGCAGACCGCCGAGCTGGTGGCCTCGGGCGTGACGGCGGTGGCCTATGAGACGGTGACCGGCCCCGGCGGCACGCTGCCGCTGCTCAAGCCGATGAGCCAGGTGGCGGGCCGGATGAGCATCCAGGCCGGCGCCACCGCGCTGGAGAAGGCCCATGGCGGGCGCGGCGTGCTGCTGGGCGGGGTGCCGGGCGTGATGCCGGGCAAGGTGATCGTGATCGGCGGCGGGGTGGTCGGATTCAACGCCGCGCAGATGGCCGCCGGGCTGGGCGCCGACGTGACCATCCTCGACCGCAATCCCGAAGTGCTGGAGCGGGTCGGCACCCATTTCGAAAGCCGCGCCAAGACCCGCTTTTCCAACCAGGCCAATCTGGAGGAGGCGGTGGCCGAGGCCGATCTGGTGATCGGCGCGGTGCTGGTCCCCGGCGCCGCCGCGCCCCGGCTGGTCAGCCGCGCGATGCTCAAGACGATGAAGCCGGGCGCGGTGCTGGTCGATGTCGCGATCGACCAGGGCGGCTGCTTCGAGACCAGCCACCCGACCACCCATGACGATCCGACCTATGTGGTGGACGAGGTGGTGCATTATTGCGTCGCCAACATGCCCGGCGCAGTCGCCCGCACCAGCACCTATGCGCTCAACAACGTGACCCTGCCGCACGCGCTGCGGATCGCCGATCTCGGCTGGCGCGAGGCGATGCGCGCCGACCCGCACCTCGCCAACGGGCTGAACGTGCATGCCGGCCGCGTCACCTATCCGGCGGTGGCGCAGGAACTGGGCTATCCGCTGCTGCCGGTGGAGGAGGTGCTGGGCTAGCTCCGCTCCGGGACGAGGCCGCCCTGCCCGGCGGCTAGGGCGCCACCCCCATCTGCCACAGGATGAAGGCGAACTCCTCGGCGGTTTCCTTCAGGCTCTCGAACCGGCCCGACTTGCCGCCGTGACCGGCGCCCATATTCGTCTTGAGCAGCAGCTCGGAATCGTTGGTCTTCAGCTCGCGCAGGCGGGCGACCCACTTGGCCGGTTCCCAATAGGTGACGCGCGGGTCGTTGAGGCCGGCGGTCACCAGCATCGGCGGATAGGGCTGCGCGCGGACATTGTCGTAGGGGCTGTAGCTGCGGATCAGCTCGAACGCGGCGCGGTCCTCGATCGGATTGCCCCATTCGGGCCATTCGCCCGGCGTCAGCGGCAGCGATGGGTCGAGCATCGTCGCCAGCACGTCCACGAAGGGCACATGCGCGACCACCGCACCCCACAGCTCGGGGTCGGAATTGACCACCGCGCCCATCAGCTCGCCGCCGGCGGAGCCCCCAGAGATGCTGATCCGGCCCGCCTCGGTCAGCCCGCGCTCGATCAGCCCCTTCGCCACGTCGACGAAATCGGTGAAGGTGTTGGTCCGGCTTTCGAGCTTGCCCGCCTTGTACCAGGCGCGCCCCAGATCGTCGCCGCCGCGGATATGGGCGATGGCATAGGCGAAGCCGCGATCGACCAGCGATAGGCGGGTGGTGGAAAAGCCCGGCGGGATGGCGATGCCATAGGCGCCGTAGCCGTAGAGATGCAGCGGGCCGGGCGCCTGGCGGTCCTTGCGCATCATCAGGCTGACCGGGATCGGCGTGCCGTCGCGCGCGGGGATCTCCAGCCGCTGCGTCACGTACAACTCGCGGTCGTAGCCCGACGGGATCTCCTGCACCTTCAGCAGCTCCAGCCGCCGCTCGGCGACATGGTAATCGTAGGTCGAGGCCGGGCTGACCATGCTCTCGTAGGAGACGCGCAGCGCCTCCATGTGCCATTCGGGGTTGTTGCCGAGCCCGGCGCTGTAGCTGGCTTCGGGAAAGACGATCGGCTCGATCCGCGCCGGATCGTCGTACCAGCGCAGCTCGATCCGGTCGAGGCCGCCCAGCCGCCCCTCGACCACGTAGAAATCGCGGAACAGGTCGAAGCCGGTCAGGTAGAACGAGTCCGATCCCTCGATCAGCGTCGTCCACTCGCCCGGCGCGGCCAGCGGCGCGGTGGCGAGGCGGAAGTTCTCGTGGGTGTCGTTGGTGTGGATGAACAGCACCCCATCGCGCTCGTCGACGTCATATTCGACGCCCTTGCGGCGCGGGCGGACCAGCAGCGGTGTGGCCAGCGGGTCGGCGGCGGGGATCAGCCGGACCTCGCTGGTCTCGTGGTCGCCGGTGGCCAGGATCACCCATTGCTCGTTGGCGGAGAGCGAGGCGGAGACGCGGAACCCCTCGTCATCCTCGTGGAACAGCTCGACATCGGTCTCCGGCGGCTGGCCCAGCCAGTGCAGCCGCGCATTGTCGGTCCGCCACTGCTCGTTGGCCAGCGAGTAGATCAGCCCGGTATCGCCTGCGACCCACACCAGCGCGGACAGCGTGCCGGGAATGGTGTCGGGCAGATGCTCGCCCGTGGCCAGATCCTTGATCCGCACGGTGAAGCGTTCGGAGCCGTTATCGTCCACCGAATAGGCCAGCCGCGTCCCGTCGCTGCTGACGGCGATCGCGCCGAGCCGGAAATAGTCCTTGCCCTCGGCCAGCGCCGGCTCGTCGAGGATCAGCTGGTCCGCAGCATCGCCCGCCTCGCCCGCGGCGACGGGTCTGCGCCACCATTTCTTGTATTCGGCGCCCTCTTCATATTCGATCCAGTAGAGCCAGTCGCCGTCCTTCTGCGGCACCGATCGGTCGGCTTCCTTGATGCGGCCGCGCATCTCCTTGAACAGCGCGCCCACCGTGCCCCGGTGCGGGGCCATGCGCGCTTCGAACCAGGCGTTCTCGGCTTCGAGATGGGCGAGGATCGCCGCATCCTCGACCTGCGGATAGCCGGGATCGCGCAGCCAGGCGTAATCGTCGGCCACTTCGATCCCGTGATGAATGGCGGTGGAGGGGCGTTTGGCGGCGACAGGCGGGGCGGTGCGGGTGGTATCGTTCATTCCGGGCCTCTATGTGGGGGGCCAACGGACCGCAAGCGAGGACCGCACCGATGCTGATGCAAACCCACGAAGCCCGCCTCGACGCGCTGCGCCGCGAACTCGCCGGCCAGGGTCTCGACGGCTTCATCGTGCCGATCGCCGATGAGCATATGAGCGAATATGTCGGCGCCTATGCGCAGCGGCTGCACTGGCTGACCGGGTTCGGCGGATCGGCCGGCACGGCCGTGGTGCTGGGCGACAAGGCGGCGATCTTCGTGGACGGGCGCTACACCATCCAGGTGCGCGAGCAGGTCGATGCGCGGCTCTATGAATACCGCTCGGTCCCGCGCGACTCGGTGGCTGGATGGCTGGTGCAGAACGCAGCGCAGGGCGCCCGGATCGGCTTCGATCCGTGGCTGCACACCGCACAATGGGCCGAGGCGACGCGGCGCGTGCTGGCCGATGCGGGGATCGAGCTGGTGCCGGTCGCCGCCAATCCGGTCGATGCTGTGTGGGAGGACCGGCCCGCCCCCTCCACCGCGCCGGCGATTGTGCAGGACGACGCGCTTGCCGGCCGGTCGAGCGCCGAGAAGCGCGCCGAGATCGCCGAATGGCTGCGCGCCCGCAAGCTGGACACAGCGGTGATCAGCGCGCTCGATTCGATCGCCTGGCTGCTCAACATCCGCGGCCGCGACGTCGAGCATACGCCGGTGGCGCTGTCCTATGTGATCGCCCATGCCGACGGCACGGCCGACCTGTTCATCGCGCCCGAGAAGGTCACGCCAGAGCTATCGCGGCATCTCGGCCATGCGGTGACGATCCGCCCGCGCACGGAGTTCGAGCCGGCGCTCGCGGGCCTTGCCGGCAGGCGGGTGGCGCTCGATCCCAGCTTCGGCGTCGCGGCGATCGCTCAGGCGCTGGAGGCGGCAGGCGCGCAAGCGGTGGCAGAGCGCGATCCGACGATCCTCGCCAAGGCGATCAAGAACCCGGCCGAACAAAGCGGCCACCGCGCCGCGCAGGCGCGCGACGGAGCGGCGGTGGCCCGCTTCCTCCACTGGCTGTCGGTGGCCGCGCCGCAGGGCGGGGAGAGCGAGCTGTCGGCGGCGGCGCGGCTGCACGCTTTGCGCGCGGAAAGCGGGCTGCTGGAGGATCTGTCGTTCGACACCATCTCCGCCGCCGGCCCCCACGCGGCGATCCCGCATTACCGGGTGGACGAGGAGAGCAACCTGCCGATCGCGCCCGGCAGCATCTATCTGGTCGATTCGGGCGGGCAATATCGCGACGGCACCACCGACATCACCCGCACCGTGTGGATCGGCAGCGCCGATGGCTCCGCCCGGCCGAGTGCCGAACAGAAGGACCGCTTCACCCGCGTGCTGAAGGGGCACATCGCGCTCGCCACCCAGACCTTTCCCGAAGGCACCAGCGGCGGGCAGCTGGACTCGCTGGCGCGGCAGTTCCTGTGGGCGGCGGGATGCGACTATGCGCACGGCACCGGGCACGGGGTCGGCAGCTTCCTGGCCGTCCACGAAGGGCCGCAGCGGATCGCCAAGCCGGCGGGCGGGCAGGCCGGCACCGGGCAGGCGCTGCTGCCGGGGATGATCCTGTCGAACGAGCCCGGCTATTACAAACCCGGCGAATACGGCATCCGGATCGAGAACCTGGTGCTGGTCGAACCGCGCGAGATCGCCGGGGCGGACGAAGGCGGCTGGCTCGGCTTCGAGACTCTGACGCTGGCCCCGATCGATGCCGCGCTGGTCGATGTCGCCCTGCTCAGCCCTGCCGAGATCGCCTGGTGGAACGCCTACCACGCACGGGGGCTGGAGGTGATCGGGCCGCAGCTCACGGGCGAGGCGCTGGCTTGGCTGGAACAGGCCTGCGCGCCGTTGCAGGCGTAATAAGTGCGCCGTTCGGCGGCCGGGCGACAAATTGCGACACTTTTGCCGGTGGCCGGCGCAAAGCTGCGACATTGCGCCCCTATATATGAGGCGCGGCAGCGGGGGCCGGGCGGTTCTCCCCCCTTTGGGCCGTCGGCGCCCCGTTGTCCCCCTGTTCAGGCCGGCCCGGCCATAGCACGCGGCGCTGTCCCCGAGACGCACGAATGGAGACCTACCATGTCCAAGATTGCCCCGAAGTTCCTTGTCACCTCGATCGCCGCGCTGGCGGCGGTGGCCGGCCCCGCCGCCACCGCCCAGGACGCAGCCCCCCCGACCCCTCCCGAGCGGGGCGGCGACATGACCCGCGCCCCGACGCAGG
>JACIYY010000319.1 GCA_014359685.1 Porphyrobacter sp.
GCGATCCGGCAAAACCGATCCCGCCGAGATCGGCCCTGGCGATGTCGAGAGTCAGCGGCCCGCCGGTGCCCAGCACCACGTCGGCGGTGAGCGGGCCGTAATCGGTGTCTGCCGTCGCATCGAGGCGGTAGCCGCCGGGCGCGCCGGTGATCCGGGCGCGCAGATTGGCGATCCCCAGCCCGAGATCGGGCCGTTCCGCCGTGACCACCGCGTCGGGATCGCTGATCGTGCCGGTCACCTGCACCCCGACCGCGCCATAGGCATCGGTCACGCCCCGCAGGCTGGCCTCGATCCGCCCGTCCGGCGCGTAGGAGCCGCTGCCGCCGGTGATCCGCGTGGCCGGCGCGTCGAGCCGCAGATTGGCGAAGCGGATCATTCCGTCGGGGCCATAGCGCACATCGGCCGCGGCGACCGCATTGCCGCCGAGGAAGCCGCGAACGCTATCGTTGAACAGGCTGGTGGAGCGCGCCCGGACCCGGCCTTCGAGCGCGAAACCGCCGCCGGCGGCGCTCTCCAGGTCGAGGTCGGTTTCGATGTTGAGGATGCCGACGCTTTCGAGCCGGTAATTGTCGATCCGCCCGTCAATGGCCCCGGTGTAGAGGCCGGTCGAGGTATCGGCGAGCAGGATCAGGCTGGCGTCGATCCGGTCGGAGCGGATCCGCATGTCGTCCGACAGGATGCGCGGGCCGTCGATCGCCAGCGTGCCGTCGAGCCGCACGTTCTGCAAGGTGCCCCCGGCGACGCTGTCCAGGCCGACGATCCGGTCGGCGCGCGCCTCCACCGGGATGACGATCTGGTCGGCATCGACTTGGGCCGCCCCGCTGGCGACCAGATTGACGAGCCCCATATCGTTCATCGCCAGCCGGTTGGCGTTGATCCGGTATTGCACCTCCGGCGTGGCGAAGGCGCCGTCCAGCACCATTTGCGCGCGCAGGCCGCTGCCCGACAGGTTCTGCGCGAGGGCCGACGGGCGCAGCAGCACGAAAGCGAGCCGCAGATCGTCGAACCTGTTGTCCGACAGGTCCACCGTGCCGTTGGCATTGAGGCGGAAGGCATCCGAGCCGAGGCTGCCGGTCAGCGCCGCGCGCCGTTCGGCGATAGCGGCCTGAAGATCCACATTCAGCACCGGGCCGAGCAGGGCGGCGGTCGGCCCTTCGAACAGCCGCGCCACCCGAGTGACCCCGCGCGTTGCGACGGTGCCGTCGCGCGCCGCCAGTTGCAGCCGCGCCAGCGGCGCCGCGTCGAGATCGGCGGCCAGCCGGCCGTCCCAGCGCGTCCAGTCGCCGCGCCCCTCCAGCTGCACCCGCAGCGATTGGTCGAGCCCGGCCAGCGCCGCGATCACCCCGTCGCCGGGCGCGACGAGGTCGAGATCGAGCGCGAGGCGGTTGTCCTCCGGCACGGCGTCGAGCACCAGCGCCAGCCGGTCGCCGCCGGCCGCCGCCGCGCCGCCGATCGTGTTCGCGGCCAGCCGTATCTGCGCGCGGCCATCGGCGATATGCGCGTTGCCGGCGATGCCCAGCACCCGCCGCTCGCCGCTGACCGGCGCTTCGGCGACGAAGCGGTCGATGCGCAGAGTGTCGATGTCGATGTCGAGGTCGGGCAGCAGCGGGGCGTCGCTGGGCGGGGTCTGGTTGAATTCGGGCAGCCGCTGCAAGGTGACCAGCGGGCTGGTCAGCGCGGCGATATCGACATGGCTGTTGACGAAGGCGAAGGGCGACCAGTCGACGGCAATCGCCGGCGAGGTCAGGAACACGCCCTGCGGATCGGAGATCGCCACCTCGCGCAGCACCATGGCGCCGTAGATCGAGCCGTCGATCCCGCCGATGGCGATCTGCATCCCGGTCTCGAACTCGAGCGCTTCGATCTGGCGCACGATGAAGCGCTTGCCCGGCGCGGTGTTGAGCCCGGCCAGCAGCGCCGCCACGAGAACCACCAGCACCAGCAGCGCGATGCCGATCCCCCTGGCGATCCGCCGCCCGGTCGAGCGCGCGTGCTGGCGGGTGCCGTCCGCCTCGCCCTCGTCCCCCGGCGCCACCGGCTCGCCTTCTGGCAGCTCGCTATGGTCGGGGCCGGCCATCAGAAGGCCTGCCCGATCGAGACATAAAGGGTGATCCGGCTTTCGCCCCGCCGCCGCGCGATGGGGGTGGCGACATCGACGCGCAGCGGGCCGAAATTGGTGTAGAGCCGCCCGCCGATGCCGACGCCGAAGCGGATATCGTCGAAGCTCGGCGTGGTCTCCTCATAGACCTGCCCGGCATCGACGAACCCGACCACCCCGTAATTGCCGAAACGATAGCGGACCTCCGCCGCCGCCTCCACCAGACTGCGCCCGCCGATCGGGCGCAGCACCGTGGGATCGGGCAGGTCTTCGGGATCGTCGTCGGGGTCGATCTCGTCCGGCTCGGGATATTTGGGGTTGGGCACCTCCACCTTCGGCCCCAGTTCCTGATAGCCGAAGCCGCGCACCGAGCCGCCACCGCCGGCATAGAACCGGCGCGAGGGGGCAAGATCGATCCGCTCGATCCCCTGGATCGTGCCGAGCCGCGCGCGGGTCGCGAAGACCAGCGACCCGCCGAGGCCGAGATAGGCCGATGCGTCCAGCCGGGCGCGGACATAAGGGGAAAAGCCGTCCTCCACCGAGGCTTCGGGCTGGACCAGCGCGGTCACCCGGAAGCCTTCGACCGGATCGAGCAGGTCGTTGGTGGTGTCGAAGCCGAGCTGCCCGTTGAGAGCGCCGATGTAATAGGTGCGGGACTTGAAATCGGCCAGTTGCGGATCGAAGCTTTCCTCGTTGGTGGCGAGCAGCTCCAGCCCATAGGCATAGGTCAGCCGCTTCTGCCACAGCGGGGTGGATTCGTAGCTGACGATGGCGGCGAGGCGGCCGGTATAGGCTTCGAAGGCATCGAAGTCGCTGTGCAGCGCCTCTGCCACCAGCAGCAGCGCGCGGTCGCGCTGGCGCCAGTTGGAGCGGCGGAAGGTGACGCCGGCGCCCTGTTCGCGGGTGCCGGCCAGACCGCGCACGATCAGCGCCCCTTCGGGCGGGAACAGGTTGCGATGGGTCCAGCTCGCCTCCACCCGCGGGCCCTGACCGGTGCCGTAGCCGGCGCTGCCGGCGATGGTGCGCGGCGGGCCGGCATCCTGCGTGACCACCAGATCGGCATAGTGGGTGCCATCCTCCGCCGCGCTGCCGGTCGGCTGCGGCACCACGGCGATTGTGTTGAACAGGCCGGTGGCGACCAGCGCCTGGCGCAGATCGTCCACCTCGCGGCTGTCATAGAGCTCGCCCCGCTCGAAGCGGGCCAGCACCTCGACATGCTCGGCGTCGAAGGCGAGGTCGCCGGTGGTGCGGATGTCGCCGAACAGGCTGCGCGGGCCGGGTGCCACCGGCAGCGTATAGACCCCTTCGCCGGTGTCGGGGTCGAGCAGGATGTCGCGCGGGCCGAGCTCGGCGAAGGGATAGCCGTTCTCGGGCAGCGCCACCGCCACCTGCGCCTCTGCCGCCAGCACCCGCTCGGCGACGATCGGCTCGCCCACCCGGAGCGCGAAATTGTCGCGGATCAGCGTCGGCGGCTCGACCGGGGGCGAGTCGATGACGATCTCGGCGAAGCTGTAGCGGGGGCCGGGCGTGACCTCGATCACCGCGCGCAAGGGCTGCCCGCTGGGCACGTCGGCGCGGTCGATCCGGGTGGTCACCGTCGCATCGTACCATCCTTCGGCGGCGAGGATCCGTTCGATCAGCACGCTGTCCTCCCCCAGCCGGGCGGCGACCTGCGCGACATTGGCCGCCTCCCCATCGCCGTCATGCAGTGCGGACAGGTCCTCGAACATGTCGGTCAGGTCGGAGGCGGCCTGTCGGTCGAGCTGTTCCAGCCCATCGAGGACGATGTCGTATTCGACCTCCTCCAGCTCGGGATCGGCGTCCTCTTCGGTGAACGCGACCGCCTCGACCTCGAACCCGGACAAAGGGGGGAGCGGTGCCGCCAGCTCGGATCGAGCTCTTCGAGAATGGCCAGGAAGGAACACAGGTCACCGCGCCGCAGCCGGCCGATGCCCGCGACGATCAAGTCGGGACCAAGCGCCTCCATCTCCGTTTTTGC
>JACIYY010000032.1 GCA_014359685.1 Porphyrobacter sp.
ATCTATCGGGGACCCGGCGGGCGATCGCCTCGGTGATGGCGCGGTCGAGCGCGCGGTCGGCAAAGCTGCTCAGCTCACCCATCACCCGGGCGAGCGGGAAGGCCCCGGCAAGGTCGCCCACCGCCAGCACCAGCGCCAGCGCCAGCCGCTCGCGCCGCAGCGCCGCGCCGGTCTCGGCCGCATCCTCCCCCGCCGCGCGGGCCGCCGCCAGCGCCGCCTCGCTTGCGCCCGCAGCGAGCAGGGCGGCGAGCGCCGGCTGGCGCTCCAGCGCGCGCCGCAGGAACGGCGCATGGTCGCGCGCACGGGCCAGCGCCGATGTCCAATCCGCCTCCATGCCGGCCCGCCTGCATGGCCCGGCGGTGCGGCGCAAGCCCTTGCCGCCGCAGGTGCGCTTGCGGCGGGGCGCGCGCTTTGCCACTGTGCGGCCCCGAGCCCCACCAGCCATCATCCAGGACCCGCCCTTGCCCCGCTTCCGCCTGCCCCCATTCCGCCTTCTCGCCGCCGCCCTGTCGCTGGCTGCCACCGGCTGCGCCACCGTGCCGGGGCCGCAATCCGCCGCCGAGCCCGCTCTCTCGGTCGAGACGATGCAGACCGTCACCCGCACGCTCGCCTCCGACGAATTCGAAGGGCGCGAGCCGGGCACGCCGGGCGAGGACAGGACGGTCGCCTATCTGATCGAGCGCTTCCGGGCCGCCGGCCTCCAGCCCGGCAATGCCGGCAGCTGGACGCAGGACGTGCCGCTGGTGGAGATCACCGCCGCCGGGCACGAGCCGCTGGTGGTCGAAGGCCCGGGCGGCGCGGCGCTGCGGTTCCAGCCGGCGCAGGACTGGGTCGGGGTCAGCTACCGCGAGGCCGAGCGGATCGACCTCGACGCCAGCGAGCTGGTCTTCGTGGGCTTCGGGATCAACGCGCCGGAACGCGGCTGGAACGATTACCAAGGGATCGACATGCGCGGCAAGACCGCGTTGATCCTGGTCAACGATCCCGATTACGCCAGCGACGCGCCGGACGGTCCGTTCGGCGGCCGGGCGATGACCTATTACGGCCGCTGGACCTACAAGTTCGAGGAAGCCGCCCGCCAGGGCGCGGCCGGCGCGCTGATCGTGCACGAGGATTTTCCCGCCTCCTATGGCTGGAACGTGGTCGAAAGCTCGTGGTCGGGGCCGCAGGCCTATGCCAGCCGCGCCGATGGCGGGGCCGACCAGACGCTGGTCAATGGCTGGGTGCAGAAGGGCGTGGCGGAACGGATCGTGGCCGCCGCCGGCGCCGATTTCGCGCAGCTGGCACTGGCCGCGCGGCAGCCGGGCTTCCGGCCCGTGCCGCTGGGGCTGACCGTCAGCACCGGCTTCGACAATGCGATCCGCCGCTTCGCCTCGCGCAACGTGATCGGCATCCTGCCCGGCGATGAGCGGCCCGGCGAATATGTCCTGCATTCGGCCCATTGGGACCATCTCGGCCGCTGCACCCCCAATGCGGCGGGCGACGACATCTGCAACGGCGCGATCGACAATGCCGCCGGCACCGCCGCGCTGGTGGCGCTGGCAGAGGCCCACGCCAAGGCCGCTCCGCTGCCCCGCACGCTGGTGTTCCTGGCGGTGACGGCCGAGGAATCGGGGCTACTGGGGAGCGAATATTACGGTGCCAACCCGGTGTTCCCGCTGTCGCAGACGGTCGGCGGGATCAATATCGACGCGCCGGCGCTGTCCGGTCCGGCGCGCGACGTGACGGTGATCGGCGGCGGCAAGAGCGAACTCGACGCCTACCTCGCCAGAT
>JACIYY010000320.1 GCA_014359685.1 Porphyrobacter sp.
CACCAGCAGCGATCCCAGCTGGCGCGGCTCGCCACCCGGCAGGGGCACGCGCGCGACGGTGAAGCGGCTCTCTCCGGCGCGCCGCAGGCCGGCGACCAGCAGCCTGCCATCGGCCCAGCCGGGGTTCTCGCCGCGGCTACGGCGTTCGCGCAGGCGCGCGCTCATGATCGGATCGGCGGCGACCTTGCGGGTGGTCACCACCAGCTCTGCCGGAACGATCCCCTGTTCGGCCAGCAGCGCGCGCAGCATCGCCTCGCGCCGGGGCTCGCGCGCCTCGCCCGCGCGCAGCGGATTATGCGCCACCCGCTCGACCGGGATGCCGTGCCCGCCGGGGCGCCGCCGGGCCGGGGCGGCGTCGGTTCCGGGATCGGCGACTAGCTGGAAGGCCAGCAGGCTGACCGCGCGCAGCTCTCGCCGCTGCTCCGCCGCGCGGTACAGCAGCACCGCCGACAGCACCTGCGCGATCAGCAGCGCCGCCGCCACCGCCAGCAGCATCTGCCCCAGCACGCTGCCCGGCAGCAGCCGCCGCACGCGCAGGCGGGCCGCGCTCACGGCCGGTCCGGCGCGATCCGACGCACCTCGGCGGCGAGGCGATAGCCGCCGCCCCACACGGTCTGGATCAGCCGGGGATCGCTGCGGTCGCGTTCCACCTTGCGGCGCAGGCGGCTGATCTGGTTGTCGACCGCGCGGTCGAACAGATGCGCCTCGCGCCCCTGCACCATGTCGAGCAGCCGGTCGCGGTCGAGCACCTGGCGCGGATGGGTGAGGAACGCCACCAGCAGCCGGAACTCGGCCGAGGAGATCGGCACCACAACGCCTTCCGGGTCGGTCAGGCGGCGCTTCAGCGGGTCGAGCCGCCAGCCCTCGAACTCGTATCCGGCATCCTCTTCCGGCGGCGCGGCCGGGCGCGCGGCGCGGCGCAGCACCGAACGGATGCGGGCCACCAGCTCGCGCGGCTCGAACGGCTTGACCACGTAATCGTCGGCGCCGATCTCCAGACCGACGATCCGGTCGGTCGGCTCGCCCCGCGCGGTCAGCAGGATCACCGGCAGGTCGCGGGCTTCGGCCAGATGGCGGCACAGCGACAGCCCGTCCTCGCCCGGCATCATGATATCGAGCAGGACCAGATCGGGCGCCTCCCCGATCAGCGCGCTGCGGGCCTGGGCCGCATCCTCCGCCTGGCGCACGACGAAGCCCTGGCGGACCAGATAGTCCGCCAGGGGCTGTCGCAGGCTGGCCTCGTCATCGACCAGCAGCAGCCGGACCGGCGCGGCCTCGCTCATCGTGCGCGGGGCGGAGCGGCGATCACATCACTCGCTGGCCGGGCCGTGCTGCATCATCGCCCGCATCGCCTGATGCGCGGCGCGGCGCTCCTCGGCGGTGACGGTGCCGTTGCGGTCGGCATCGGCGCGGTCGAACATCGCCATCGAGGCGGCGGCGAACTCCGCCTGGCTGATGGCGCCGTCGCCATCGCTGTCGGCGTGCGCGGCCATCGCCATCATCCCACCGCCATTCCGGCCGCGGCCGCCGCGCCCGGCGGCGGGCTGTCCGGCCGGCTGTCCCGGTTTCGCCGCGCGCCCGGCGGCAAACTCCTCATAGGAGAGCGCGCCGTCATCGTCGGCGTCCATCCGGTCGAAGCGGGTCCGCTGGCGCTCGGTGCGGTCGGCGGCATCGATCTTGCCGTCATCGTTGACATCCATCCGCTCGAACATGCGGGCGGCGTGCTCCTGCGTCTGGGCGCGGGTCATGTCGCCGCCCCGCTCGGGACGGGTCGGGGCGGCAGCGTCCTGGGCGCTGGCGGCGGTGCCGGCCACCGCCGCCAGCGCGGCGATCGAGGTGACAAGGAACTTCGGGGCAA
>JACIYY010000321.1 GCA_014359685.1 Porphyrobacter sp.
CCGGGCTGTAGGGTGGCGATCTATGTCTTGCTGGGTCTCTTCGGGGCGGCTGCCGCTTGGATCGTCTATGCCGTCGTCGCCGAGCTTTGGCACGGCTGATCCAGCCGGTCGTCCGCTCGGCCATTTGGTTCTTGTGTCCCCGCTACTAGCAGGTTGTGCCTGTCGGCGTTGGCGATCTCCAGCGCGCGGCGGGCGGGTGCCCTTGAGGTGGCCGAGCAGGCCGACCAGATCGGCGGCGGCGAGCACCGGCACCCCGCTGGCCCAGCGCGCTTCCGACCCTTGCGCGGCCGGGCAGATCAGCCCCTTGTCCGCGCCGCTGGCATGGAGCGCGGCGAGCAGCACGCCGGGCGAGGCGACGATCCGCCCGTCGAGCGCGAGTTCCCCCACCGCGACGAATTCGGCCAGCTGCTCGGCATCGGTGATGCCCATCGCGGCCAGCAGCGCGAGCGCGATCGGCAGGTCGTAATGCGACCCTTCCTTGGGCAGGTCGGCGGGGGAGAGGTTGACCGTGATCCGCTTGGGAGGCAGCGACAGGCCCATCGCCGCGAGCGCGGCCTGCACCCGCTCGCGGCTCTCCCCGACCGCCTTGTCGGGCAGGCCGACCACCGAAAAGCGCGGCATTCCGGCGGCGAGCTGGCATTGCACCTCGACGCCGCGCGCCTCCAGCCCCAGATAGGCGCCCGTCGATACCAGTGCGACCACGCGTCCCGTTCTCCTCGTCCGGCAGGGCGATAGCGCGGGCGGGCGCGGCAGGCCACCGCTTGCATCGGCCCAAGCGCGGCTTGACTCGCGCCGGGGCCTCCGATAATCGCGCGGGCATTGAGCGGCCGCCCATGCCGGCGGCCCGTTTTCGTTGGCGCCGGGCGATCGGCGCCGGCCGATCAGGGACCCGAGACCATGAAGCGCACCTTCCAGCCGAGCAACCTCGTTCGCGCGCGGCGCCACGGCTTCTTCGCCCGCAAGGCGACGCCGGGCGGGCGCAAGGTGCTCCGCCTGCGCCGCCGGCGCGGGCGCAAGACGCTCTGCGCCTGAATCCGTAAGGGCGCTCGCCTGCGGGGCAGTGCTGGCCGCAACCCGCCGGCGGTTGTATGGAGCCGGGTCATGACCGCACCCGCCCCGCCCCTCTCGGTGCTCCAGCGCCGGGCGGATTTCCTCGCCGCCAATCGCGGGCTGAGGGTGGCGCGGCCGGGCTTCGTGCTGCTGACCCGGCCCAATGGCGGGCAAGGCCGGCGCTACGGCATCACCGTCACGAAGAAGATCGGCAATGCGGTGGTCCGCAACCGGATGAAACGCAGGTTCCGCGAATTGCTGCGCGCGGCGCTGCCCGAGCAGGGCCTGCCCGACCACGATCATGTCCTGATCGGGCGCGCGGGCGGGGTCGAGCGCGACTTCGCCACGCTGTCGCAGGAGCTCTCCGCCGCTCTGTCGCGCGCCGCCGCCGGCAAGGGCGATCCGCCGCGCCGCCGAAGGGAGACGCGGTGATGACATGGCTGCTGATCGGAATCGCCCGCGCCTGGCAATGGGGGCCGTCGCGAGTCCTGCCGCCGTCCTGCCGGTTCCAGCCGACATGCAGCCAATATGCGATCGAGGCACTGGAACGCCATGGTGCGATCAAGGGTGGATGGCTGGCCGCAACCCGTCTATTGCGCTGCCACCCTTGGGGGGGACACGGCTTTGACCCGGTGCCGTGAGGGCCGGGCGCCGGCCCCGCCACGCCTCGCCAGTTTTCGGAAAGCCCCCTGTATCTTGGACAATCAGCTATCTTGGACAATCAGCGCAACCTGATCCTGGCCGTCGCGCTCAGCCTGGTGCTGCTGCTCGGCTTCGACTGGGCCGTGGGCTGGATGTATCCGCAGCCGGCCACGACCGAGCAGGCGCAGCGCATCGATTCGCCCACCCGCCGCGCGGCGGTGCACACGCGTGAGGGCGGGCTGACCGATCCCGGCGAAAGGGCCGAGGAGGTCCGCGACCTGCGCACCGCGCTGGCGACGCCCGGCCGGGTGCCGATTGACGCGCCCGAGGTCGCCGGCTCGATCAACCCGGTCGGCGCGCGGATCGACGATATCGTGCTCAAGACCCACCGCCAGACGGTGGACCGCGATTCCGGCCCGATCCGCCTGTTCTCCCCGGCCGGCACCCCGGCGCAGCAATTCGCCCAGTTCGGCTGGGTCGGCGAAGGGGTAGAGACGCCCGGCGCGCAGAGCGTGTGGCAGGTGGAGGGCGGGCCGCTGGCGCCCGGCAGCCCGGTCACGCTGACCTGGCGCAACGGCCAGGGGCAGGTCTTCACCAACCGCTTTTCGATCGACGAGCATTACATGCTGACCGTCGAACAGAGCGTGGGCAATGCCGCCGCCGGCCCGGTGGCGCTGCGCCCCTATGCCTTCCTCAACCGCACCAGCCGCACCGCCAGCGCGGACACCTGGAACGTCCATTCCGGCCCGATCGGCGATTTCGCCGGCGCGGTCAGCTTCGAATGGGATTACGACGACATTGCCGAGCGCGGCTCGGTCACCCCCGAAGGCAGCGCCGCGACCGGCTGGATCGGCTTCACCGACATCTACTGGCTGGCCGCGCTGGCCCCGCAGGACGGCACCCGCGCCGAGGGCAGCTATCGTGCGGTGGGGGACGAGGTGTTCCGTGCCGACCTGCTCTACGATCCGGTCACCGTCGCGCCGGGAATGCAGGCGACGCGCACCACCCGGCTGTTCGCCGGCGCCAAGGAGAGCGAGGTCCTCGACCTTTACGAGGAGGCCGGGCTGGAGAATTTCGGCCTCGCCATCGACTGGGGCTGGTTCCGGTGGTTCATGAAGCCGATCTTCTGGCTGCTGCGCACGCTCTATGACGCGGTCGGCAATTTCGGCGTCGCGATCATCCTGCTGACGGTCATCATCCGGGCGCTGATGTTCCCGGTAGCGCAGAAGGGCTTCGCCTCGATGGCGCAGATGCGCGCGGTGCAGCCGAAGATGAAGGCCCTGCAGGAGCGGCACAAGGACGACCGGGTCAAGCTGCAGCAGGAGATGGCCAAGCTCTACAAGGACGAGAAGGTCAATCCGCTGGCCGGATGCCTGCCGATGCTGTTGCAGATCCCGATCTTCTTTGCCCTCTACAAGACGCTGCTGGTGGCGATCGAGATGCGCCACAAGCCGTTCGTGCTGTGGATCCGCGACCTGTCCGCGCCCGATCCGGCGACGATCCTCAACCTGTTCGGCCTGCTGCCCTTCACCCCGCCCAGCTTCCTCTCGATCGGGGTGCTGGCGGTGTTGCTGGGGGTGACGATGTGGCTGCAGTTCAAGCTCAACCCCGCGACCATGGATCCGGTGCAGCAGCAGGTGTTCATGATCATGCCGTGGGTGCTGATGTTCGTGATGGCGCCGTTTGCGGCCGGGCTGCTGCTGTACTGGATCACCTCCAACATCCTGACCCTGGCGCAGCAGAAATACCTCTATTCGCGCCACCCGCAGCTGAAGGCGCAGGCCGACAAGGAGCGCGAGGACCGCGCCCGCGCCGCCGAGCGGGAGGCCAAGGGCTGATGGCCGCACGCCCCGCGCCAGGGCGGAGCCGTTCAGGCGCGGCGGACGCGGCGCGGGCCGGGTGCGCCCGATGACCGGCCCCGACGACCTTGGTGCCGACGATGCCGATCCCGGCCACGCCGCCGCCGCCGCCGCCATGGCCGAGGACGCGCGCCGCCTGTTCGCCGGCCCGGTCACCTTCCTGCTGTCCGCCCCGCAGCTCAAGTTCCTGCCCGATGCGGACGTTCCCGAGATCGCCTTTGCCGGCCGCTCGAATGTCGGCAAGAGCTCGCTGCTCAATGCGCTGACCGGGCGCCGCTCGATCGCGCGGTCCTCGGTCACGCCGGGCCGCACGCAGGAGCTCAATTTCTTCGAGGTCGGCGAGCCGGTGCGGCTGCGGCTGGTCGACATGCCCGGCTATGGCTTCGCCAAGGCGCCGGTCAAGGTGGTGGAGCGGTGGAAGGCGCTGGTGCGGACCTATCTGCGCGGCCGCCCGGTGCTGCGCCGCACGCTGGTGCTGATCGACAGCCGCCACGGCATCAAGCCGCCCGATGCGGAGATGATGGCGATGCTCGACGAGGCGGCGGTCGGATACCGCCTGGTGCTGACCAAGGCCGACAAGATCAAGGCCAGCGAGCTGGCGGCGACGGTCGCGGCGCTCGCCGCGGAGGCGCGCCGCCACCCGGCCGCCCATCCCGCGCTGCACGTGACCAGCGCGGAAAAGGGCATGGGCATCGCCGAACTGCGCGCCGCGGTGCTGGCCGACGCGACCGGCTGACCGGCGCGGGCCAAGGCGGGCCTAAAGCGTCGCCGTCCTGTCCGCCCCGTCCGGCTCGGGCAGCGTCACCGCGACCACGCCATCGGACGCGGCCTTGGCTGCGGACTTGCCCGAAGCCAGCGCCGCCAGCACCGTCTGGCGCGACAGGTGGCGGCGTTCGGCAGGCAGCTCCAGCATGATTGCGGAGGCCCGCAGCAGCGGGAAGAAGCGCCGCTGGCCGAAGCGGTCGTTGGTCCAGATGCCGCCCGCAGCGCGGTGTTCGGGGGTGTAGTGCGCCTCCGCCCCGGTGCGGAAGGCATCCTGAAGGTCGGCCACCCACCGGCCGGTCGCCGCCGCATCGGCGCGCAGGCTGGCGAAGAAATCGTCGCCGCCGACATGGGCCACGAAGGCGCTGTGCGAATGGCGCCCGGTCCGCAACAGCTCGGCGAATTCGGAGATCACGCCATCGCCGGCGGCAAAGCCATAGACGTCGTTGAAGCATTTGAAATTGTCGAAGTCGAAGAACACCAGAGTCCGGGCGCCGGTGGCGTGGAGGATCTGATCGACATGGCGGCCGAGCGAGCGGTTGCCGGGCAGCGCGGTCAGCGGGTTGCGGTCGCGCGCATCCTCCAGCGCCCGTTCGGCCGACAGCTTGAGCACGCTCTGGCTGCTCAGCATCCCGACCAGCGTTCCGTCGGCGGTCAGGACGATGCCCTTGTCGGTCGAGGAGACCAGATAGCTTTCCACGATGGCTTCGGGGGAAGCGGTCGCTTCGCTGATCGGACAGCGCCGCACCAGGCTTTCGACCCGCTTGCTGAGGCCCGAATTGGCCAGCAGCGCGGCGCCATATTCGCTGAACAGGTAGGGATAGAGGTCTTCCTTGAAGACCGCGCCGTGGACGTATCCGCTATCGTCGACCACCGGCAGGAAGCCGATCTCCACCCCTTCGCGGAGCCTGGCCACGGCGGTGGCGACCGGGTCGGACAGGCGCAGCGGCGCTGGTCTCACCATCAGGTCCTCGACCCGGGGGTGGATCCGGACCGAGCGCACCTCCTGCAGGCAGCAGCCGCTGTAATCGGCTTTCAACGCCTCTACCGGGACCGGCTCTCCGATCAGGAAGCCCTGCACGAAGTCGCAGCCCATTTCCCGCAGCAGGCGGAAGTCGGCCATGTCCTCCACCCCCTTGGCGATGGTCAGCAGGCCCAGCGAGTGGCCAAGGCCGATCAGCTTGGCGACGATCGCCTGCTGGCGCGGGCTATGGGCGATGCCGTGGATGAACAGCGGATCGATCTTGATATAATGGGGGCTGGCCAGCATCAGCATCTCCAGCCCCGAGGAGCCACGGCCGAATTCGTCGATGGCGATGCGGATGTTCTCGTGCAGATAGCGGTCGATCCGGCGCGACAGGGCCGGTGTCGATGCGAGGGCACCCCGCTCCGACAATTCGAGGCACAGATTGGCGGGCTTCAGCCCCAGCTCCGCGATCAGGCCGAGGGCCGGGTGGGGCGACACGGTGCGATTGTCCACCAGCCGGTTGTCGACATTGCAGAACAACCGCGCATCGCGGGCACGCGGATAGAGCGCGAAGCCGCGCAGCGAACGATCGCCGAGCCTGTGCTGCACCCCGGGCAGGCAGCCACCCGCATAGGAGGCGTCGAGCAGGTCGGAGATGTCCGCGAACGGGCAGTCCGCCGGCAGCCGCGCCAGCGCTTCGAAGCCGTGGGCCTGCAGCGACGCGGTGCTGACGATCGGCTGATAGACGATCGTCGCCGCCCCCGCCCAGGCCAACGGGTCGGCCTTGCCGCAAGGAAGAGCACTGAGCATTGGCGTTCCCAACCCGTCTTGAGTCGCAGCATCTTAGCGGAATCTGGTTAAGATCGGCCTATGCCTGGCTGCGCCGGCTGTCCGCCATGGGCCGCGCACGCCGTTCAGCCTCGACAGCGCCAGGCCGACTGCCTAGGCCGTGGCGCGACAGGGCCGGTCAACAAGGGGGCGCCGGGTGAAGCTGATCATCGGCAACAGGAATTATTCGAGCTGGTCGCTGCGCGGCTGGCTGGCGGCGCGGCAATCCGGCCTGCCGTTCGAGGCGCTGACCGTCCATATCGACGGCGACGACTGGCAGGCGATGAAGCGCCAGGACGGCGAATTCCAGCCATCCGCCGGCAAGGTGCCGGTGCTGTGGGATGGCGAGGTGGTGGTGTGGGATTCGCTCGCCATCTGCGAATATCTGGCCGACAAGGTCGGGCGCGACCGCTTCTGGCCGCGCGACGATGCCGCGCGCGGCATGGCGCGGGCGATGGTGGCGGAAATGCACAGCTCCTACCTCGCGCTGCGCCGCTCCTGCCCGATGAATATCCGCCGCCGCGTCGCCGGCATCGCGCTGAGCGAGGAGGCGCGGGCCGACATCGTGCGCATCCTGGGCCTGTGGGCGGAGGCGCGCGCCCGTTTCGGCCGGGGCGGGCCGTTCCTGTTCGGCACCTTCAGCGCGGCCGACATCTTCTACGCCCCGGTGGTCAGCCGCTTCATTACCTACGGCATCCCCGTTCCCGGCTTCGCCCGGACCTATATGGAGGCCGTGTGGGAGCATGAATGGCTGCGCGAATGGGTCGCCGCCGCCGAGGACGAGGAATGGGTGATCGCGCAGTTCGAGGTGGCAAGCCCGGCGTGAGCGGAGCGGCCGACGACCCGCGCGACGCGGCGGCCCTCGCCGCGCGGCTGATCGCCTGCGAAAGCGTGACCCCGGCGCGCGGGCCGGTGTTCGACGCGCTGGAGGCGATGCTCGCCCCGCTCGGCTTTGCGGTGCACCGCTTCATCGCCGGCGAGGCGGTCGAGAACTGCCTCGCCATCCGCCCCGGCCCGCCCGGCAGCCGCCATTTCGCCTTTGCCGGCCATCTCGACGTGGTGCCGCCGGGCGCCGGCTGGAGCAGCGCGCCCTTTGCGCCGGAGCTGCGCGGCGGGTTGCTCCACGGGCGCGGCGCGGTCGACATGAAGGGGGCGATCGCGGCGATGGTGGCGGCCCTTGCCGACATCCCGCCGCAGGCCGGGACCATCAGCCTGATCGTCACCGGGGACGAGGAGGGGGAGGCGATCCACGGCACCCGCGCCCTGATCGACCTGATCCGCGCGCGCGGCGCGATCCCCGACCTGTGCCTGGTGGGGGAGCCGACCTCGGTGCGGCGGCTGGGCGATACGATGAAGATCGGCCGGCGCGGATCGCTCAACATCTGGCTGACCGCCGAGGGCGCACAGGGCCACGTCGCCTACCCGCATCTGGCCGACAATCCGATCCCGCGCCTGGTGGCGCTGCTGGCCGAGCTGGACTCGCTGGTGCTGGACGAGGGGACCGAATGGTTCGAGCCGTCCAACCTGGAGGTGACCGACCTTGCGGTCGGCAATCGGGCCACCAACGTCATCCCCGGCGCCGCCGCGGCCCGGCTGTCGATCCGCATCAAC
>JACIYY010000322.1 GCA_014359685.1 Porphyrobacter sp.
AGTCGGCCCTGACCGCCGAGGAGTTGCAGATGATCTTCGCCGACGCCACCCACCTGGGGGTGATCGGGGAGCAGGAGCGCACCATCCTGTCGGGCGTGATGCGGCTGACCGACCGCCCGGTGCGCGAGCTGATGACCCCGCGCACCGAGCTCGACTGGATCGACCTTGCCGCCGGCGAAAGCGAGATCCGCGCCGCCATCGCCGCCTCCCCTCATTCGCTGCTGCCGGTGGCGGACGGGTCGCCCGACAAGGTCGTCGGCGTGGTCAAGGTGCGCGAGGTGCTGGCGCTGCTGCTGGCCGGTCAGCCGGTCGATCTGCGCGCGATCATGCGCAAGGCGCAGGTCGTGCCCGATCAGCTCGACGCCGTCGACGCGCTGTCGACGCTCCAGCGCTCGGGCACCGGAATGGCGCTGGTGCATGACGAATACGGCCATTTCGAAGGCATCGTCACGCCGGCCGACCTGCTGCGGGCGATCGCCGGCAGCTTCGCCAGCCACCGCGACGAGGGCGACGAGCCGGAGATGGTCGAGCGGGCCGACGGATCGCTGCTGGTCAGCGGCGCCTCGCCGGCCGATTCGCTGGCCGAGCGGATCGGCATCCAGCTGCCCGAGGACCGCGAGTTCAGCACCGCCGCCGGCTATGTGCTGTGGATGCTCAAGCGCCTGCCGGTGGAAGGCGAGAGCTTCACCGATCAGGGCTGGCGGATCGAGGTGGTCGACATGGACGGCCGCCGGATCGACAAGCTGCTGGTCGCCAGGCTCGCCGACGCACAGGGCTGAGCGGCACCCCGCCGCTATTGCGGAACAGCCGCCCGCGCGTCCTGCCCGTCGCCCTCCGGCGCGGCGATGATCGCGCGGGTGGTGGTGCCCTTGTCGACGGTGTGGGTCCCGGTATCGCCGACCGAGGAGCGGATGCCGGCGGCGGGCTCACCCGCGCGGGTCACCGCATTGGCCTCCAGCGGGCTGCGCGGAGCGGGGCCGCCGAACAACGCCTGCAGCGCCTGCTGACTGGCCGTGCCTTCGGCCGGGCGCGGCGCGCCGGGGCTGGGCGGCACCAGCTCGAAATCGGGCGGCACCACCAGCGGCGCCTGCCGCTGCACGGCGAATTCGTCGGGCCGCTCCCGCATCAGCAGCCCGCCGCCGCCACCGCAGGCGGACAGCAGCAGCACGGCCGAGCCGGCCAGCAGGGCGGCGCCGGTGCGGGCGCGCAGGATGGGTTGAGTGAAAGGCATCAGGATCTCTCCGCGGGCGGGTCCGCTTCCCCGCCGCTGTGTGGATAGGGCGGTTTCTCGCGGATGAACAGCGCGCGGACCAGGATGATGGCGACGCCGATGCTGATCGCGGCATCGGCGAGGTTGAAGATCAGGAAGGGGCGGAAGCTGCCGAAATGCAGATCGGCATAGTCGATCACATAGCCCAGGTGGAAGCGGTCGCGGATATTGCCGAGAGCGCCGCCCAGCACCAGCGCCAGCGGCACGATGTCGGCCAGCCGCCGCTCGCGCAGCAGCCATATCGTGACCATCAGCGCGACGATCCCCGTGACGATCAGCAGGATCCACATGGCCTCGGTCGAGTTGGCGCTGAACAGGCCCAGCGAAATGCCCCGGTTCTCCGCCCAGGTGAGATCGAAGAACGGCAGCAGCTCGATGGTCTGGCGCTCCCACAGCCGCATCGGCCCCTTGACGAACCACTTGATGTACTGGTCCGCCGCATAGATGACGCCCGCCAGCGCCAGCCCCAGCACCCGGTTGCGGAGGGCCGGGCTCATGCGGCGGCGGCCTGCCGCGCCACGGCATCGGCGCAGCGGTGGCACAGCGCGCCCTCCGCCGGCACTTCGGGCAGCAGCCGCCAGCAGCGGCCGCATTTGGGATCGCCACTCTTGCGGACCAGGATCGCCTCGCCCTCGCTGCGCGTCACCGTGCCGGTGATGAACAGGGTCGCCAGCTCCTCGTCGGTGACGCCGGCGGGCACGGCGGCGGCCGGGACGGTGATCTCCGCCTCCAGGCTGGAGCGGACGATCTTGTCGCGCCGCAGCGGCTCGATCGCCTCCTGCACCCGCGCGCGCAGCGCCCGCAATGCCTCCCAGCGGCCAGTATCGACAGCGGTGTCGGCAGCGGTGTCGGTGCTCACCGCCGGCAGTTCGGGCCATTCGAGCAGATGCACGCTGCCCGCTCCGGGATAGCGGCTGCCCCACACCTCTTCGGCGGTGAACACCAGAACTGGCGCGGCGTAGCGGACCAGCGCATGGAACAGGATGTCGAGCGTAGTGCGATAGGCCCGCCGGTCGGGATCGTCCGGCGCGTCGCAATAGAGCCGGTCCTTGCGGATATCGAAGAAGAACGCCGACAGATCCTCGTTGCAGAACTCGATCAGCGCGCGGGTATAGGCGTTGAAGTCGAAATCCTCGGTCGCGCGGCGCAATACCGAGTCGAGCCGGCCGAGCAGCGCCAGCAGGTAGCGCTCCAGCTCCGGCATGGCGCCGGGCTCGACCCGCTCCGCATCCGAAAACCCGTCGAGCGCGCCCAGCAGGTAGCGGAAGGTGTTGCGCAGCTTGCGATACTGGTCGGCGACGCCCCGGATGATCTCCGGCCCGATCCGGTGGTCCTCGGTATAGTCGACGCTCAGCGCCCACAGCCGGATGATGTCGGCGCCGGTGTCGCGCATCAGGTCGAGCGGGCTGACGGTGTTGCCCTTCGACTTGGACATCTTCTCGCCCTTGCCGTCCATGGTGAAGCCATGGGTCAGCACCGCCTTGTAGGGGGCGCGGCCTCTGGTTGCGCAGCTTTCCAGCAGGCTGGACTGGAACCAGCCGCGATGCTGGTCCGATCCTTCGAGATAGAGGTCGGCGGGCGGGCCGTCATAGCCGGCCGGGCGGGTCAGTTCGGGCCAGCGGCCGCTTTCGAGGACGAAGGCGTGGGTCGATCCCGAATCGAACCACACGTCGAGAATGTCGGTGACCTTCTCGTATTCGGCCGCATCGTACTCGCCGCCCAGCAGCGTCTCGGCCGGCGTGTCGTACCAGGCATCGACGCCGCGCGTGCGGATCGCATCGACGATGCGGCGGTTGACGACCGGGTCGGCAAGGTAGTCGCCGGTGGCGCGGTTCACGAACAGCGTGATCGGCACGCCCCAGGCGCGCTGGCGGCTGAGCACCCAGTCGGGCCGCCCCTCGACCATCGCGGCGATCCGGTTGCGTCCCTTCGCCGGCACCCAGCGAGTCTCGGCGATGGCCCGCAGCGCGGTTTCGCGCAAGGTGGCGATGGGCCGCGCCTGCGTGCCGAGCGCGACCGCGCCGCCCACGCCGTCGAGTGGGGCAACATCGAAATCGAACGGCTCGATCGGCCGGTCCATCGGCACGAACCATTGCGGCGTGCAGCGATAGATGACCTTGGCTTTCGAGCGCCAGCTGTGTGGATAAGAGTGTCGATAATCGGTGGAGGCGCTGAGGAGCGCGCCGGCCGCGCGCAGGTCCGAGCAGATCGGGCCGTCGGGGGCGTTGAACTTCGGGTTGATGACCGAGCCCTGCCCGCCGAGCCAGGCCCAGTCGGCGCGGTAGCGGCCATCGGCCTCGACCACGAATTTGGGTTCGATCCCGTGCGCGCGGCACAGCTCGAAATCGTCCTCGCCATGGTCGGGTGCCATGTGGACGAGGCCGGTGCCGCTGTCGGTGGTGACGAAATCGCCCGGCAGCATCGGGCGCGGGGTTTCGAAGAAGGCGACGGCGCGCTGCCATTCCGCCTCCTTCTCGTCATCCCAGCGCAAGCTGGGATCGGTCTCGGGGTTGCGCCGGGACTGCGAACGATCCCAGCTTTCGCTGGGATGACGCAGGTGGCCAGCCATCGGGTGGCGGACGAGGGTGCCGGCGAGGTCTCGGCCGTAGATCAGCTCTTTGATCGGCCGATTTGACCGTATCTCGGTAAAGATCGGCCCACTGAGAAATCCTGACACTAATTTGGTGCTGAGTGTAGCGAGCAGCGGTCGCTCATCACCGACTCCCAATCGTCGCTTCAGCTGATTCTCAGCATCACCGACTCCCAATCGTAGCTTCAGCTGATTCTCAAGGTTAGCCGCAACGAGATAGCGGCGGTTGTCGTGCTCGAAGAGTGTGTAAGGAATGTCGGGCCCATAGGCGAGCGCCTGGTTTACCGGGATCGTCCACGGCGTCGTCGTCCAGATCACCGCATGGGCGCCGACCAGTTCGGGAATGGGGCTGGCGATGATCTCGAACGCGACGTCGATCTGGGTCGAGACGATGTCCTCGTACTCGACCTCCGCCTCGGCCAAGGCGGTCTTCTCCACCGGGCTCCACATCACCGGCTTGGCGCCGCGATAGAGCTGGCCGCTGGTCGCAAACTTCATCAGCTCGTGAACGATGGTCGCCTCGGCTTCGAAGTCCATCGTCAGATAGGGCCGGTCCCAGTCGCCGAGGCCGCCGAGGCGTTTCAGCTGTTCGCGCTGCACATCGACCCAATGCGCGGCATAGGCGCGGCATTCGGCGCGGAACTCGGCCGGCGGAACCTGGTCCTTGTCGAGCTTCTTCTTGCGGTATTGCTCCTCCACCTTCCATTCGATCGGCAGGCCGTGGCAATCCCAGCCGGGCACATAGGGCGCGTCCCTGCCCAGCAGCGTCTGGGTCCGCACCACCATGTCCTTCAGCACATGGTTGAGCGCATGGCCGATATGCATGTCGCCATTGGCATAGGGCGGGCCGTCGTGGAGGATGAACTTCTCGCGCCCCGCACGGGCGGCGCGGACCTGCGCGTAGAGGTTCTCGGCCTGCCAGCGGGCCAGGATCGCCGGCTCCTTGGCCGGCAGCCCGGCCTTCATCGGGAAGTCGGTCCTGGGCAGGAACACCGTGTCGCGGTAATCGACGGCGTCGGCCGTATGGTCTGCGGGGGCGTCGGACATCAGGGCCGCGCGCTTAGGATGTTCCTCGCCTCCTCGCAATCCCGCTCCATCTGCGCCTTGAGCGCATCGAGCGTGTCGAACCTGCGCTCCGGCCGCAGGAAGGCGTGGAGCGCCACGTCGAGCGTGCGGCCATACAGGTCGCCGGAAAAGTCGAACAGGAACGGCTCCAGCAGCTCCTTCGGGGGCACGAAGCTGGGGCGGATGCCGAGATTGGCCGCGCCGCGATATCGCTGCCCGCTGGCAACATCGCGCGCGGTGACGGCATAGATGCCGTAACGCGGGCGCAGATAGCTGCCCAGCTCCATGTTGGCGGTGGGATAGCCGATGGCGCGGCCGCGCTGGTCGCCGTGGATCACGCTGCCGCGGATGGCGAAGGGGCGGGTCAGCAGGCGGGTCGCGGTCTCGCAATCGCCGGCCTTCAGCGCGTCGCGGATGCGGCTGGAGGAGACGGGGAGCGCGTCATCCATCACCGGCCCGACCGTGCGCGCCGCGATGCCGTGCCGCGCCCCTTCGCGGGCCAGCACCGCGACCGTGCCGCCGCGCCCGTGCCCGAAGGAGAAATCCTCCCCCGTGATCACGCCGGCGGCGCCCAGATGGCGGCCCAGCAGGTCGCCGACAAAGGCCTCGGCCGAGGTGTTGGCCAGCGCCTCGCCGAACTCAAACACCAGCATCGCATCGACGCCGGCGGCGCAGAACAGCTCCTCGCGCTGGTCGAGCGTGGTCAGCCGGAAGGGCGGCACGTGCGGGGCGAAATAGCGCACCGGATGCGGATCGAAGGTCGCCGCGATGGCGGGCCGCCCCTCGGCCCGCGCCCACGCGACCGCCTCCGCCACGACCCGCTGGTGACCGAGATGGAAGCCGTCGAAATTGCCCAGCGCCATGATCGCGCCGCGCAAGCCATCGGGCACCGGCTCGCGGTGGGTCAGGCGCATCATGCGGCGTCGCCCGCCGCCCGGCCCGGCCCCGCATCGGCGCGCCGCCGCCAGGTGACGAAGGCGAAGGGCGGCCATCCCCCGGCCGCCGGATGCTGTTCGCGCGCGACCTCCTGCCACTCACTGCCGGGGGCGGGCATCCGCACCTCGCCGTCGGTCGCCTCCTGTACCTCGGTGATCTCCATCCGGGTGGCGAGCGGGGCGAACAGGGCGAAGATCTCCGCCCCGCCGATCACCGCGATGTCCTCTCCCGCGCCGCAGGCCGCCAGCGCCGCCTCGACTGTGTGGACCGCCTCTGCGCCCGGCGCGCGCCAGCCGGGCTGGCGGGTGAGAACGAGATGGCGGCGGCCGGGCAGCAGACCGGGCAGGCTGTCGAAGGTCTTGCGGCCCATCACCATGGGGCGGCCCATCGTCAGCTGCCGGAAGCGGCGCAGGTCGGCGGCGATCCGCCACGGCACCGCGCCCCGCTTGGCGATGGTCCCGTCGAGCGCGCGCGCGACCAAGAAGACGATCTCCCGCTCAGCCATCGCTGCCTGTGCCCACCTGCTCCGCTGCCTGCCGCTGCCCGGCCTCAGCCGAGCACCGTCACATGGCCCATCTTGCGTCCCTTGCGGACGTCGGCCTTGCCGTAAAGGTGCAGATGGGCGCCCGGCTCGGCCAGCAGCGCCGGGACGCGGCCGATATCCTCGCCCAGCAGGTTGCGCATCGTCACCGGCAGGCTGCGCGTGGCGGTGTCGCCCAGCGGCAGTCCGCAGATCGCACGGATGTGGTTTTCGAACTGGCTGATGGCCGCGCCCTCGATCGTCCAGTGGCCCGAATTGTGGACCCGCGGCGCCATTTCGTTGAACACCGGCCCGTCCTCGGTGGCGAAGAATTCCAGCGTCAGCACGCCGACATAGTCGAGCGCGGCGGCGACCGAGCAGGCGAGATCGCGCGCCGCCTCCACCTGCGCGGCGACCGCAGCGGGCGCGGGCAGGGTCGAGCGCGCGAGGATCCCGCCATGGTGGAGGTTGCACGGCGAATCCCAGAACCGGACCGCACCGTCGCGGCCGCGCACCAGGATCACCGAGAACTCGGCCACAAAGTGCACCAGCCCTTCATAGATCAGCCCGCCGGGCCGGCCCGCTGCCAGCTCGGCCGCCAGCGCCGCTGCCTCCCCGGCGGAGGCGATGCGCCACTGGCCCTTGCCGTCATAGCCCTCGCGCCGGGTCTTGAGGATGCCGGGCGCGCCGATGCTGGCGACCGCTGCCGCCAGCCCTTCGGCATCGTCGACCGGGGCATAGGGTGCGGGACGGCCGCCGAGCCGCTCCACGAAGCGCTTTTCCGCCAGCCGGTCCTGTGCCACCTCCAGCGCCGCCGTGCCAGGGGCGAGCCGCGCCGCCGGCAGCGCGGCGAGCGGGGCGACCGGGACGCTCTCGAACTCGTAGGTAACGATGGCGCAGCCGGCGGCGAAGCGCGCCAGCGCCGCCTCGTCATGCCAGTCGGCGCAGGTGAAGGCGGCGGCGACCTCCGCCGCGACGCTGTCGGATTGCGGGGCGAAGACATGGCAGCGATAGCCGAGCTGCGCGGCGGCCATCGCCAGCATCCGGCCAAGCTGCCCGCCGCCCAGAATCCCGATCGTCTCGCCAGGAGCGATCATCGTGTCACCGGGCGCGGTCACAGATCGGCC
>JACIYY010000323.1 GCA_014359685.1 Porphyrobacter sp.
AAAGCACAGAGCGGCGCGCTTGCAAAGGGGCCGTCCGGCCGCCACCTGCGGGCGCGATGATCGACCACCGGCGCCTCGATGCCATCTGCCGCCAGGCGGGCGCGATCGCGCTGTCGCAATGGCCGGGCGGCGGCCATGCCCTCCACAGCTGGGACAAGAGCCCGGGCAACCCGGTATGCGACGCGGACCTTGCCGTCGATGCCTTCCTCAGGGCCGAACTGGGCGCCCTGCTGCCCACCGCCGGCTGGCTCTCGGAGGAAACCGCCGACGATCCGGCGCGGCTGGCGCGCGACCTGATCTGGCTGGTCGATCCGATCGACGGCACCCGCGACTTCATTCGCGGCCGGAGCGGCTGGGCCGTGTCGGTGGCGCTGATCGAGGCCGGCAAGCCGCTGGCCGGGCTGCTGGTCGCGCCCGCCAGGGGCGAGGTGTGGAGCGCTCTCGCCGGCGCGGGCGCGCGGCTCAACGGCAAGCCACTGGTCGCCAGCACCCGCGCGCGCTTCGCCGGCGCGCGGATTCCGGCCGATGCGCTGCCCAAGCAGGATCGCGACCTGCTGACGGTCGAGAAGCCGAACTCGATCGCGCTGCGGATCGCCATGGTCGCCGACGACCGCGCCGACCTGCTGGCGACGTTGCGCTGGGGCTATGAGTGGGACGTCGGCGCCGCGGCGCTGATCGCGCGGGAGGCGGGCGCGGCGGTCAGCGACGCATTCGGACAGCCGCTCATCTACAACAAGCGCGACCCGCGCGCCTTCGGGGTGCTGGTCAGCGCCCCGGCGATCCATGGCGCGGCGGTGGAGCGACTCGCGCCGCGCGCCGCCCGGGTCTCGGTCCGCGACCGCTGAATCCAGGATGGGCGGCGCTGCGGCCGGTCCCATCCCGTTCCCCGACCCGCTTACTGTGTCGCGGCCTCGACCTCGGCCTGGGTGATCGGGGTGATGCGAATTTCGACCCGGCGGTTCTGCGCCCGGCCTTCGGGCGTGGAATTGTCGGCGATCGGATGTTGCTCGCCATAGCCGACCGTCTCCAGCCGCGCGCGCGAGACGCCGCGCGAGACGAGGTAGTTGGCGACCGCCTCGGCCCGGCGGCGCGAGAGGTCGAGATTGTAGCTGTCGGAGCCGGTCGAATCGGTGTGCCCCATCACGTCGACCAGGCTGTTGGGATATTGGATCATGCTCTGCGCCACGCGGTCGAGCGCGTTGCGGAAGCTGGGGCTGATCGCGGTGCTGTCCACCGCGAAGGTGATGTCGGGCAGGTTGACGAGGATGCCGTCGCCCTCGGGCGTTTCGCTGACCTCGATCCCGGTGCCGGCGGTCGCTTCCTCCAGTTCGCGGATCTGCTGGTCCATCTGCGCGCCGACGACGCCGCCAGCGACGCCGCCGATGCCCGCCCCGAGGATGCGCGCGGTCTTGCCGCCGATCAGGTCGCCGAGCAGATAACCGACACCGGCGCCCCCAATGCCGCCAAGCGCGGTGCGTGAGGCATAGCGCTGGCCGGTGTTGGGATCGGTCACGCAGGCGGATACGGCCAGCAACGACGCCGCCGCCAGGGTGAATACGAAGATGCGCTGTCTGTTCATGGGGTGAGGCGTCCTCCGGTCATCGTCACGCGCGGCCGACCGCCGCCGCATACGGGTTGCTCAAACGGCCGATGGCCGCAGGTGTTCCGCTTTGCCGTGCAGCGCGCGACGCATCGCGCCAGAACCATCGCCCGGCCACGTTCGTCTCGACGGCTCGTCTCGACTCTGGTCGCCGATATGCTAGCTGGCGGGCAGCATGTCTCCCTTCCCCTGGTTCGACCTTGGCGTGCTGGCGGCGCTGATCCTCCTCAACGGGGTGTTCGCCATGTCGGAGCTGGCGATCGTGTCGGCGCGCACGGCGCAGCTGCGGATGGCCGCCAATCGCGGCAGCAGGGGCGCGCGGCTGGCGGTGCAGCTGGCCGCCGAACCGGGCAAGTTCCTGTCGACCGTGCAGATCGGCATCACCCTGATCGGGATCGTCGCCGGCGCCTATTCGGGCGCCACATTGGGCGGCCCGGTGGGGGAGCGGATGACCGCGCTGGGCCTGCCGGCCGACATGGCGGAGGATGCCGGCTTCGTGGTGGTCATCGGGCTGACCACCTATTTCAGCCTGGTCGTCGGCGAGCTGGTGCCCAAGCAGCTGGCGCTGCGCGCGGCGGTGCCGATCGCCAAGCTGATGGCGCCCCCGATGGTGCTGCTGGCCAAGGTCGCCGCGCCCTTCGTGTGGCTGCTCGACACCTCGTCCGGTCTGCTGATGCGGCTGCTCGGCATCCGCCACAAGGGCGAGTCGGCCCTGACCGCCGAGGAGTTGCAGATGATCTTCGCCGTCGCCACCTACCTGGGGGTGATCGGGGAGCAGGAGCGCACCTTCCTG
>JACIYY010000324.1 GCA_014359685.1 Porphyrobacter sp.
AGATCACTCGCCGGGCGTTGGCATAGCCATAGACTTCGGTCAGCACGTCGCCGATGATGTAGCTGACCGGAAAGAACAGCACGCCTGCGCCGAACGACCATTGCTCGCCCCACGGCAGCACGACATAGCTGGGTTTGGAGGCTCCGACGATGTTGCTGAGCAGCAGGATGGCGACGAAAGCCGCCATCAGGTAATCGAAATAGCGAAACCGCGCGCGCGCGCCTTCGGCGCCGTCGATCGTCGCGGGGCGGGCACTCATCGTCGCCGGTTGTAAGGCGATTTGCCGGCGATGCAAAGCGCGCTATGGCCTCGCCCGAACGCGCCCGTAGTTCAACTGGATAGAGCAGGAGCCTTCTAAGCTTCGAGTTGCAGGTTCGAGTCCTGCCGGGCGCGCCATTTCCGAATGAAAGAGAGAAACGGGGCGACGAACCGGCCCGCCGCATCCACGGCTAGCGCCCTATGCTTCCCGCGAGACAGCATCCGCCATCGCCGCTTCGATCCGCTGTGGAGGCCATCCAGCCCGCCCTAAGGCGCGGGTGCCACAGTCCGAACGGGCTATGCCACTTTTGATACGCTCTAGAACAATTTGCTGTCAAGTGCTACAACGTGCCCCATTTATCGAAACAACGTCCGCACTGGCCGCAGGACGGTCCAGATATTTCACCCAATCGTCCATGAGCCGTTTGCGCTTTTCCAACTGTGATCCGCGCGCATAAGCCGCTTCGGTTTTGTCTTTCAATCCGTGCGCCAATGCGTGTTCGATAACGTCCCGTGGATGGGATGTTGTTTCGCCTGCCCAATCGCGGAACGTGCTGCGGAATCCATGCACAGTTATATCGTCGCGCTTCATCCGCTTTAGGACCGCTGCAAGTGTCATGTCGGACTGCGCTTTGTCCGGCTTTGAACCGGGAAAAATCAGGCCCGTGCGTTCGGCTTTCGGGATCGCCGACAGGATCGCCAGCGCGGCCCTACTAAGCGGGACGGTATGCTCGCGCCCTGCCTTCATTCGCTCTTCCGGGATCGTCCACAGTGCCCGCTCAAAATCGATTTCGGACCAGTCTGCCAGCCGCACCTCGCCACTGCGGGCCGCAGTCAGGATAAGAAACTCCAACGCTCGCGCCGCAGTGCCCGCCCGCTCCCGCAGGGCCGCCATGAACGCCGGCGCTTCGGCATAGGGCAGGGCGGCGTGGTGTTTCGCTTTTCTCACCGCCTTGGGCACGGCTGGCAGGATCATTTCCAGCACGCCGCGCCCGGCAGGATTCTCGCCCGTGCGAAACTTGCGGGCGGTCGCATAGTCCAGAACCTTTTCTATCCGCTGACGAACGCGCGTGGCCGTTTCGTGCCGTGCGATCCAAAGCGGCTCATCGTCCGCCGCTGCAACCGGCTGAGTCAAGACCGCCTCAATCGCGTTGCGGTCAATGCTGGCGACCAGTTCACCGCCAATTTTTGGGTAAGCCCATTTTTCAAGTGTGCTGGTCCATTGCGCCGCGTGTTTCTCATTACGCCAGCCGGCCTTGTTCGCCTCAATGAAAGCCTCGGCGCATTCGCGGAACGTGGTTTGCTTTTCCCGGCCCTTCCGGCGTTCGGCAATCGGATCGCGGCCCTCTTGCACCGCGCCGGCAATGCCAGCGGCCTTGTCCCGCGCCTTGGACAGCGACACGGTTGGATAGG
>JACIYY010000325.1 GCA_014359685.1 Porphyrobacter sp.
CCGCAGCATCGTGGCGGACGCGGCTGGCCGCGTCGGTCGTGTCCCGCTTGTTTCATTCCCAGGAAGGCTAGTGTCCGCTCATGAACATTCACGAGTATCAGGCCAAGCAGCTGCTCTCCAAGTACGGCATCGGCATTCCGGCCGGCTTCCCGGCGCTCAGCGTCGAGGAAGCGGTGGACGCCGCCAGGAAGCTGCCGGGGCCGCTCTACGTGGTGAAGGCGCAGATTCATGCCGGCGGACGCGGCAAGGGCAAGTTCAAGGAGCTGGGGCCCGATGCCAAGGGCGGCGTGCGGCTGGCCAAGAGCATCGAGGATGTCGAAGCCGATGCGCGCGACATGCTCGGGAACACGCTGGTGACCGTACAGACTGGCGATGCCGGCAAGCAGGTCAACCGCCTCTATGTCACCGACGGGGTCGACATCGCCAAGGAATACTACCTTTCGATGCTGGTCGATCGGGCGAGCGGCCGGGTCGCGATGGTCGTCTCGACCGAAGGCGGGATGGATATCGAGACCGTCGCGCATGACACGCCCGAGAAGATTACCTCGATCACCATCGACCCGGCGACCGGCTTCATGCCGCATCACGGCCGCGCGGTCGCCGCTGCGCTCAAGCTGAAGGGCGCGCTCGCCAAGGCAGCGCAGACCCTTGCCGGGCAGCTTTACGAGGCGTTTCTGGCGCTCGATTGCGAGATGCTGGAGATCAACCCGCTGGTCGAGACCGCCGGCGGCGAACTGCTGGTGCTCGACACCAAGATGAGCTTCGATTCGAACGCCTTGTTCCGCCACAAGGACCTGGTCGAGCTGCGCGACGAGACCGAGGAGGACCCCGCCGAGGTCGAAGCCTCCCGATACGGCCTCGCCTATATCAAGCTCGACGGCACGATCGGCTGCATGGTCAACGGCGCCGGCCTCGCCATGGCGACGATGGATATCATCAAGCTGAACGGAGCCTTCCCCGCCAACTTCCTCGATGTCGGCGGCGGCGCCAATCGCGAGAAGGTGACCGAGGCGTTCAAGATCATCCTGTCCGATCCGGCGGTCGAGGGCATCCTGGTCAACATTTTCGGCGGGATCATGCGCTGCGACGTCATCGCCGACGGCATCGTCGCCGCCGCGCGCGACGTGAACCTGTCGGTGCCGCTGGTCGTGCGGCTGGAAGGCACCAACGTGCAGCAGGGCAAGGACATCCTCGCCAATTCCGGCCTGCCGATCATCGCTGCCGACGATCTCGGCGACGCCGCCAGGAAGATCGTCGCGCAGGTCAAGCAGGCCGCCTGACCGGCCGGCCGGGGCACTTGCGGCCGCCTCCGCTGCCGCAAGTGCGTTGCAATGCAGGCGCGGTCGGGCAGACTGCACGGGGCTCCGACTCGCAAAGGACTCCCGTGTGCCCCGCTCTCCGCTGTTCCCGCTGCTGGCCTGCGTAGCCGCCCTGCTGGCCGCGCCAGCCGCTGCCGACACGCTGGTCGATCTGGCGGTGGAGCGGATCAGCGAGGCGGCGCCTTTGCCGTTGTTCAAGGCCGACGCCGCCTGGCCCCGGCTGCCCGGTGACCTGATGCTGGGGCAGGTGTCCGGGGTCGCGGTCGCCCCGGACGATAATATCTGGGTGCTCACCCGCCCGGATTCGCTCGGCCCCACC
>JACIYY010000326.1 GCA_014359685.1 Porphyrobacter sp.
GGCGATAGCCTCAATCACACAGCAAAGCCGCTGTCCGGTCCCGCCTCCTTGAGGCGGCAGGCCGGAACGCGGCTTTTTTTGCGTTCGCGTCAGGCGCGAACCCCGGGGGAACTCATGGCGAACGGGTGCTATGACAAGTCAGCGACGCGCGCCCTGAGCGGTGGCCGGAGCGGTGGCCGGCGGCTCAATGTCGTCGCCTCCTCGTGCCCCGTGGAGGAGCGCGAGGAGAAGCGCGACGGCGAGCAGCGCGGCGACGGCCTGCCAGAAGCGCACCGGGTCGCGCTCGATCAGCGGTTGCCATGCTTTCGGGGGCACCGCACGCGTGCTGCCCTGCTCAAGCCGATAGATCAGCTCCTCGACATCGCTGAACCGGTCGCGCGGATCGCGTGCGACGGCCTTGAGGATGAGAGCATCCAGCCAGGCCGGCAGGTCATCGCGATAGCGGCTCGGCGGGACCGGCTCACCGAATTTCGGACGGCTGAACGCTTCCACCTCGCCATAGGGATAGCGCCCTGTGAACAGCCGGTAGATCGTCACTCCCAAAGCATATTGGTCGGTGCCCGCATCGCCCGGATTTCCGGCGAACATTTCCGGCGCCATGTAGCTGGGCGTGCCCGGAAGCTCGGCCTCCGCAAAATCGCTGATTCGCGGCAGGCGGGCAACGCCGAGGTCGATCAGCCGCACGCTGCCGTCGGGTCCGACGATGGCATTCTCCGGTTTGATGTCGCGGTGCGCCACGCCGAGGCGGTGCAGCGCCGCAACCCCGCGCGCGAGCTTGATCGCCAGCGCGGTGCCGGTGGCGATCGTCGGGCGCGACCGCAACAGGCGCTGCTCCAGCGTCTCGCCTTCGTAATAGGGCGTCACGATGTAGAGCCGGCTCTGGCGCTCGGGCGGCATGGCTATGGTCCGACCGACGAACGGGCTGTCCACGCGGCGGCCGAGGAAGCTCTCCCGCAGAAAGGCGGAACGGGCGCCGCTTTCGGACAACAAAGCGGGCTTGGGGAACTTGGTGACCACCTGCTCCGCGCCGTCGCGGGCGATGAACAGCCGCGTATAGCGGCCTTCGGAGAGCAGGCGCTCCAGGCGAAAGCCATCGATCGTCTCGCCCGCATTCGGCGGCGGCAGGACCGGCAATCGCTCCGCTTCGGCGCCGATCGCGTCGTGATCGATGGCGGTGACGGCGATGATGTCGATCACGACCGCCGTCGCATTGTCGCGCGTGTGCGCGGCGCCCGCGGCGGCGACGATCGCGGCGGCGTCTGCATCCGCGTTCTGATGCGCCCCGAGCAGCCGGGCGAGCGCACGATCGCCGAGCACGCCATGCACGCCGTCGCTGGTCAGCAGCAGGCGGTCGTGGGGTTCGATCGCCGTCCGCCGCACGTCGAGGCGGATGTCGGGTTCGATGCCGACGGCACGGAACAGCACGTGCTTGAGGTCCGGCTGAGGCAGGACATGATCGTGGGTCAGGCGGGTCAGCACGCCGGCGCGGTAATGCCAGGCGCGGCTGTCGCCGACGTGCAAGCTCGTCGCCTCGCGCCCGCGCAGCACGAGGGCGGTGAAGGTCGTCGCCGCGCCGGTCATGTCCGGATCGATGCGGCCGCGCTCGTGCAGCCAGCGATTGTAGCCGCGGATCGCGCGCAGCGCGCCGGCGGGGATGCCGATCACCGGATTCTGCGCGCGATAGCCCTCGATGAAGCTGCGCACCGCCAGTTCGGCGGCGACCCGGCCGGCCTTGGCGCCGCCGACGCCATCGGCCAGTGCCGCGACGACGCCTTGCAGCGCCCTTTCCGCCTCGGTGCCGAGGTGAACGCCGCCGAAATCCTGGTTGTCCGGGCGCGGCCCCTGGGCGGTGGCGAAGCCGACCGCGATTTCCAGCCTGCCTTCGCCCATTCGCTTCCTTTCATCCGGCGCATCTGGTCGCCGGCCGCCGCCATCGTCAAGTCGTCAGGGGGAATTGAGTCATGAACCCATCGAGTTTCTGGAATGCCGGCCACCGGCCGACGCTGATTGCGGCCTTTCTCTATTTCGATCTGGCCTTCATGGTCTGGGTGTTGCTCGGTCCGCTGGCGCCCGACATCGCCGGGGCGCTCGATCTCACCCCGGCTCAGACGGGGCTGATGGTGGCGACCCCGACCCTGGCCGGTGCGATCCTGCGGATCGTCAACGGCCTGCTCGTCGATCGCATCGGGCCCAAGCGGGCGGGTGCGATCAGCCAGCTGATCGTGATCACAGGGCTGCTCTCGGCATGGGCGTTCGGCGTCAACAGCTTTGCCGGAACGCTGGCGCTGGGCGTGATTCTGGGCTTCGCCGGGGCGAGCTTCGCCATTGCGCTGCCGCTGGCCAGCCGGTGGTATTCGGGTGAGCATCAGGGCAAGGCGATGGGCATCGCCGGCATGGGCAATTCCGGCACCGTCTTCGCCGCGCTGTTCGCGCCGACGCTCTCCAGGATGTTCGGCTGGAACGCGGTGCTGGGGCTTGCGGTGATCCCGCTGGCGATCGTTTTCGTGCTCTACATGGCGATGGCCAAGGATGCCCCGGGCGCACCGCCAGCCAAGCCGTTGGTCGCCTATCTGGAGCCGCTGCGGCAGGCGGATGCGTGGTGGTTCATGCTGTTCTACGGCGTCACCTTCGGCGGCTTCGTCGGGCTCGCCGCATCGCTCTCGATCTACTTCACCAACGAGTTCGGTCTGACGACGATCGTGGCCGGCTATTACACCGCCGCCTGCGTGTTCGCCGGGTCGCTGGTGCGCCCGATCGGCGGCGCGCTGGCCGACCGCATCGGCGGCATCAGGACGCTTTCCGTCGTCTACATCGTCGCGGCCCTCGCGCTCGCCGGGGTCAGCACTGGCCCGACCAGCCTGGCGGTCGCGCTCGGCATGTTCATCGTCGCCATGCTGGCGCTCGGCACCGGCAATGGCGCGGTCTTCCAGCTCGTGCCGCAGCGCTTCCGGGCCGAGATCGGGGTCATGACCGGCCTGGTCGGTTTCGCCGGCGGGGTCGGGGGGTTCCTTCTCGCCTCCTCGCTCGGCATCGCCAAGCAACTCACCGGGGTCTACCAGTCCGGTTTCCTGATCTTCGCCGCCCTCGCCGTCCTCGCGCTGGTCGGCCTCACCGCCGTCAAGCGACGCTGGCGGACGACCTGAGGCAACGCCATCCAGGGCGTTCGCATCTGAGCTGAAGATGGCGCCCCGGCCGATGCGCCGGGGGCAGAGGGGGATTTCGCGATGACATCGAAATATCTGCTGCCGGCGGCCCTGCTGGTCGCCGCCGGGCCCGCATGGGCCGAGGAGATTGTGCTGAAACCCGTCGGCGAGGCCCGCCTGCGCTATGAGACGGTCGACCAGGACGGAATCGCGCGCGACGCCGATGCGCTGACGATGCGCGTGCGCGGCGGCCTGTCCGCCACGTCGGGGCGGTGGTCGGCGACCGCGCAGGCGCAGGGCACGCTGGCCACCGTCGAGGATTACCATGACGGGCTGAACGGTACGGCGGATCGGCCGCTCATCGCGGACCCCGAGACTATCGCGCTCTACCTTGCCCAGCTTCAGTACAAGGCACACGCGCTGACGCTCACCGCCGGGCGGCAGGCGATCGCGCTCGACGACGAGCGTTTCGTCGGACCGGTGGGCTTTCGCCAGAACGGCCAGAGCTTCGATGCGCTCCGCGCCGAGATAACGCCCGCGCAGGGCCTCAAGGCGGACATCAGCTACGTCTGGAGCGTCCGCACGATCTGGGGAATTGACGGCACCGGCGCGCGCCAGCAGGCGATTTCGGGCGACAATGTGCTCGCCAATCTCAGCTACCGCACACCGCTCGGCACCCTGACCGGCTTTGCCTATCTCGTCGATCAGGGCGAGGCGGCGGTGCAGGGATTCCGTCTGTCGAGCCAGACCTACGGCGCACGATTGGCCGGCGCGCAGGCGCTCTCCGGGACGGTCAAGCTCTCCTATCAGGCAAGCTACGCCCGACAGACCGATTACCGCCGCAACCCGAACGATTACCGCGCCGACTATTATCTCGTGGACGGTTCGCTCGACATCGCCGCCTTGCGAGTGAACGGCGGCTACGAGGTGCTCGGCGCCGATAGCGGCACCGCGCTTACCAGCTTTCAGACGCCGCTTGCGACCTTGTTCAAGTTCAACGGCTGGGCCGACAAGTTCCTGACGACGCCCGCGAACGGGCTGCGCGATCTCTATGGAGGGGCCGGATACGGCTTCAGGAAGGTCGGCCCTATCGACCTGCTCAGCTTTCAGGCGGTCTACCACCGTTTCGACAGCGACCGGCTGGATCAGCATTACGGCAACGAGATCGACCTGCTCGCGAGTGCGAAGATCGGCCGCACCCTCGTTTCCGCCCGCTACGCCGATTACGACGCGAAGCGTTTCGCCACGGACACCACCAAGCTGTGGCTGAGCATCGACGTCGCGCTGTGAGGCGATGCTGCACTGCGGGAATCCCATTGATCGGCGCCCCGTCTTGCGCTATGCCCGCTGCGCGTCCGGACAGAGCTGTTCGGCGCGCGATACGTCGGGCAGCTTCAACGTCGATGCTGCCGACGCTCCGCCCCGGCGACCGGGGCCTCAAGGAGTTGGCAAAGCCGCCACGATCGTCCGCAAGGGCGATCCGGGCGGCTTTTTTCGTGTCTGGAGCAGATCATGACGCACTGGAGTGACGCGGCACGGGCAGAACGGGACAGCGCCCGCCCGGGCGATGTGTGGCTCGTCGGCGCCGGGCCAGGCGATCCCGAGCTGCTGACGCTGAAGGCCGCCCGGCTGATCGGCGAAGCCGACATCGTATTTCACGATGCGCTGGTCGGCAGAGGGGTGCTCGCGCTGATCCGGCCGGGCGCGCTGACGATCGCGGTTGGCAAGCGGTCCGGCCGGCACTCGAAAGACCAGCACTCGATCAACGATCTCCTGATCGAGGCGGCCCGGGAAGGCGCCCGCGTGGTGCGGCTGAAGGGTGGCGATCCGTCGATCTTCGGACGCTCGGGCGAAGAGATCGCGGCGCTGGCATCGGCGGGCATCACGGTTCGCATCTGTCCGGGGATCACCACCGCCTGCGCGGCGGCCGCCGGAGCGGTCAGCTCGCTGACGCTGCGCGGGCTCTCGCGCCAGCTGATCTTCGTCACCGCTCATGCCCGCGCCGGCGAGGCGCTCGATCTCGACTGGGCAGCGCTCGCTGCCGAGCAATCGTCGCTCGCCATCTATATGGGCCGCGCCGCCGCGCCGGAGGTTGCGCGAAAGCTCATCGGCGCCGGGCGCGCCGGCACCACGCCGGCGGTGGTCGCGGTCAACGTTTCGCTGCCCGACGAACGGCTGATCCACACCCGGCTCGATGCTTTGGCTTTCGCTGTCGCCACGATCAGTGGCGATGCGCCGACGATGCTGCTGGTCGGCGAGGCGTTCGCCGATCGCGGCCGCGTCGCCGCGCCCGTGCGGATCGCGATCAAGGCCTGATCCCGCGTGCGCGCCACTGACACCCACTGCCCCTATTGCGCGCTTCAGTGCGGCATGACGCTCGTCGAAAGCGATGCGGGCGCGTGGTCGGTCGAGGCGCGCGACTTCCCAACCAACAAGGGCGGGCTGTGCCGCAAGGGCTGGACGGCGGCGGCCTTGCTCGACGCGCCCGACCGGCTGACGACGCCGCTGATCCGCGACACCAAAGCCGCTCCGCTCCGCACCGCGAGCTGGGACGAAGCGCTCGACCGCATTGCAAACGCCATCCGCGCGATCCAGGCGGAGCGCGGCCCCGACGCGGTCGCGATGTTCGGCGGGGGCGGGCTGACCAACGAGAAGGCCTATCTGCTCGGCAAGTTCGCTCGGCTCGGCCTCGGCACCGCCAACATCGACTATAATGGCCGCTTCTGCATGGCATCGGCGGCGGCCGCCGGGCTGCGGGCCTTCGGCATCGACCGCGGCCTGCCGTTCCCGCTCGAGGATATTCCCGGCGCCGACGCGGTGCTGATCGTCGGCGGCAATCCGGCCGAAACGATGCCGCCGATCATGCAGTATTTCGAGGGGCTGCGCGCGCACGGCGGCAGGCTGATCGTCGCCGACCCGCGCCGCACGCCGACCGCCGAAGCGGCCGATCTTCATCTCGCGCTGACACCGGGCAGTGATGCGGCGCTGGCGCTCGGGCTGCTCAACGTGGCGATCCGGGATCGCCTGATCGACGAGCATTACATCGCCACGCGCACCAGCGGGTTCGACGAGGTGCGCCGCCTCGCCCTTTCTTATTGGCCCGACCGGGTGGAGCGGATCACCGGGGTCCCGGCGCTCCAGATCCAGACGGCCGCGCATCTGCTGGGCGAAGCGGCGGGGGCGATGATCCTGAGCGCGCGCGGACCCGAACAGCAGAGCCGTGGCGTCGACAACACCCTCGCCTTCATCAATCTCGCGCTCGCGCTCGGCCTGCCGGGCAAGCCGCACAGCGGCTGGGGCTGCCTTACCGGGCAGGGCAATGGCCAGGGCGGGCGCGAGCACGGCCAGAAGGCCGATCAGCTGCCCGGATATCGCAGACTTGCCGACCCGGCGGACCGGGCCGCGGTCGCCAGGGTGTGGGGCGTCGAGCCGGACAGCCTGCCGCAGCCGGGCCTTTCCGCCAGCGAGCTGCTCGCCGCCCTCGGCGGGCCGATCGCCGGGCTGATCGTCATGGCCTCCAACATCCTCGTCTCGGCGCCCGACACCAGCCGCCTGCGGGAGCGGTTGAAGGCGCTCGACCTGCTCGTCGTCGCCGACATCTTCCTGTCGGAGACGGCGGCGGTTGCCGACGTCGTGCTGCCGATCACGCAATGGGCCGAGGAAGACGGCACCACCACCAACCTCGAGGGCCGGGTCATCCTGCGTCGCCGCGCCAAGCTGCCGCCCGCAGGCGTGTGGAACGATGCCGCGATCCTGAGCGCGCTTGCCGACCGGCTCGGCACGGCGGATCGCTATGGCCAGCTCGGCACCGCCGGTGCCTTCGATGAGCTGCGCCGCGCCTCGGCAGGTGGCAGCGCCGATTATGCCGGCATCAGCTATGCTCGCATCGCCGCCGAAGATGGCGTGTTCTGGCCCTGCCCGCACGAGGATCACCGCGGCACGCCGCGCCTGTTCGCCGATCGCTTCGCCTTTGCGGACGGCCGCGCCCGCTTCCACCCCGTTCGCCATGGCGAGCCGGCGGAGAGCCCGTGCGCTGACTATCCGTTCTGGCTGACCACGGGCCGCGTCCTTGCCCAATATCAGTCGGGAACCCAGACCCGGCGTGTGGCCGATCTTCAGGCCGCCGCGCCCGACCCCTTCGTCGAGCTGCACCCCGATGCCGCCCGCACGCTTGCAATTGCGCCCGACGAGCTCGTCGAGGTGACCACCCGGCGCGGCACGGCCCGGCTGCGCGCGCGCTACAGCCGCAAGATCCGTCTCGATACGCTGTTCGTGCCGTTTCACTGGGGCGGCGAGGGCAACGCCAACATCCTCACCTCCAACGTCGCGCTCGATCCGATCTCGCGCATCCCCGAGTTCAAGATCTCCGCCGCGCGGGTGTCGAAAATGCCCGGCGGGGCAGTCGCGGCGCGGGGCAACCCGGTCTCTCCAGAAGGAACAGCATCATGATCGAGTCCGTCCCACGCTTCGTGCAGGGCATCTTCGAGTTCACCGGCGCCGGCTATGACCGACCGACCCAGCTCACCGGCTACACCGTGTCCGCCGACAA
>JACIYY010000327.1 GCA_014359685.1 Porphyrobacter sp.
CCTTTTTTGGCCGACTTCGTGCTACTTCGCAAGCATCAAAATCAGGCGTCCGTCGACGTGAAGCCTGCCACGTAATCGTCGATCGCGTTGGGATCGAAAATGCGTCCGTCGAAGAAGCGATCGGCGCCAAGCGTCAGCGCACCGCTGCGCGAGCCGACCGCAAGCGGTTTGGTGAGCGCGCCCTCCAGCTTGGAACTGGCGCCGGGCATCACCGCGCCGGTATCGGCGAGCGCGCGTCTGTAGATGTCGGAGCGGAAGACGTGCGCGGCGGCCCGTTCGGCCGCCGCATCCGGCGCGATCATCCCCCATCGGACGAATTGCGAGTAGATCCACAACCCCTGGCTGCGCCAGGGGAAGTTGGTTGCCTCGCGGTTGAACAGCATGAAGTTGGGAACAGCGAGCGGTCCTGAACCCGGCGCCAGGATCAACCGGCCTTCGAGCGCGGGCAGGATCAGTTCGGCGGGCTGACCGACATAGGCGTCCTGCGACAGCATCGTGGCGAGCGCCCGATGATTGGCCGGATCCTCGCACCACGCGGCGGCGGCGGCAAGCGCGCGAAGCAGGCGGTCGACCGTGTCGGGATTGTCGTCGCACCAATCGGCGCGCATCGCCAACACCTTCTCCACGCCTCGCTGCCAGATGTTGGCACCCACCGCGACCACCTGACCCAGACCTTCAGCCACCGCCACGGTGCTCCACGGTTCGCCGACGATGAAGCCGTCGACCTCGCCGCTGCGCAGCGCCTCGACCATAAGCGAGGGCGAGAGCGTTTGCAGGGTGAGGTCACGATCGGGATCGATCCCGGCGAAGGCGAGCCAGTAGCGCAGCATCAAAGCATGACTGGAGAAGCGATGAACGACGCCGATCACGGGCTTGCGCCGGTGCAGGCCGATCGCTGCGGCGAGATCGTGCGCCGTCGCCACCGGATCGGCGATGCGGTTGACGGGCACAGGGTCGAGCGCTGCCGCAAGGTCAGCTGCAAGGGTCAGGGCGTTGCCGTTGACGTTGAGCTTGAACGGGGCGGCGATGGCGGCCTTCTGCTGGCTGAGGCCCAGCGTGATCGCCACCGCCAGCGGCGCCAGCATGTGCGCTGCCTTGACCTGGCCGAAGACCAGCCGATCGCGCAAAGTAGCCCAGGATGTATCGCGCACGAGAATGAGGTCGAGGCCTTCCGCTTCGGCGAAGCCCAGCTCGCGCGCGGCGACGAGCACCGCGCTGTCGGTCAGCGGCAGAAAGGCGATGGGAAGCTCGATCACTTGGTGTCTCCGTCAGGTGGCGCGAGCAGCGCGCTGGCGCTGATCAGCGCCTCCGCGACATCGACCAGCTTGCGTCCCTGGTTCATGGCGGCGGTCCTCAGCATCGCATAGGCCTCCGGCTCGGTCAGGCCCCGGCTGCTCATCAGAATGGCCTTCGCGCGGTCGAGCGTCTTGCGCTCGGCCAGCGCGGCGCGGGCCTCGTCGAGGTCGGAGCGCATCTTGGCGAATGCATTGAAGCGGCGGATCGCGAGCTCGAGGACCGGCCGAACCCGCTCCTTGCGGAGGCCGTCGACCACATAGGCGGAGACGCCGGCATCGACCGCCGCCCCGATCATGGCGTCATCGGACTGATCCACGAACATCGCGATCGGCCGTTCGAGCGCGCGACTCACCATCAGCATCTCCTCCAGCGCATCGCGGCTCGGGTTGCTGAGATTGATCAGCACCACATCGGGCGCCATTCGCTCGAGCCTGGCGACGAAGCCGCTCTGCGGGGGAACGGACGTGATGTCAGTAAAGCCCGCTTCCCGGAGACCATCCTCGAGAATCGTGGCGCGCAACCCGCTATCGTCGACGATCACGATACGCAATGAAGCCCCATACGCTGCAACTGCGAGATCGTGTCTGCTGCGCGTTCCGGCGTCAACCGCCAGTGCCTTGCCCCTCTTCGTTCGCATGCTGAACAAGCAGCCGAGTCGGGAGACAGGTTTTTACGCTGGGACGGTGTAAAACATGGCGGGGGAGAGGATTCGAACCTCCGGCCCCTGCCTCCCGAAGACAAGGGCAACCCCGAAAAACGGCGGAAAACCGTGCTTTCGCTGCGCTTCCATGGCGGAACGCACCGTGAAAGTTTCGCGAACATCGGGCAGATTTACCGGAGAATTACCGGAGCGCCCGGCGGCGCGATCCCGCTGCGACAGCGCAAAATAGAAGCCCCCGCAACGCTGGCAGGCGGTGCGAGGGCGGGCCAAACCATAGGAGCGGGCAGGCAGGCGCACCTTACCGGCAACGGGGAGGGCGCGCAATGACGGTTGCCTCATTCACCAAGCAGCCGACGCGCGCAATCTATGCGCGCCGGGCGCGCACCGGGCACGGCTGGTGGGTTGCCGAATTCGCCGGCGATCCGTGGCGCAAGGCCTTCGTCCTGGCGGATGGCAGCAAGCGCGGCCTCTTGGAGGCGATCACCGATCCGGCCGTTCGCGCCGGACTGCCGATCGTCATTGCCGAGCCGCGCGCCCGGCGGAAAGCGGGAGGCGGCCAATGAGCGAGCTCGACCCCGACCTGCAAGCTGCGCTGGACGACGAATTTTCCGGCTGGGGCGACGGCACAACGACACCGTTGCTGGCGGGCACGCCGGCCAAGAAGCGCGGCACAACGCGCCCGAAACGCGCGAAACCCGCCGACCCGTCCGAAGACGATGTTGCCGCGCTCTTCAGCAGGGCGCACGGCGACCGGCTGCGCTTCGACCATTCGGCCGCGCGCTGGTTCGAATGGGATGGCACCCGCTGGCGTCCGGATCGCACGGCGCGCGCCTTCGACTATTGCCGCGAGATCGCACGGCAGGCCGGGGCGCCCGGGCGGGCCAACTTCGCAGCGGGCGTGGAGCGGTTCTGCCGGGCTGACCCTGTTCACGCAACAACCGCCGCCGCATGGGACACGGACCCATGGCTATTGGGCACGCCGGGCGGCACGGTGGACCTTCGCAGCGGTGAATTGATGCCACCCGATCCCGCCCATGGGATCACGAAGCTAACCGGCGCAACTCCTGAATCGGGCAGGCCGGAGCTTTGGTTGCGGTTCCTGGAGCAAGCGACCGCTGGCGACCGGGACTTGATCCGCTTTCTTCAACAGATGGCAGGCTATTGCCTCACAGGCGAGACGCGCGAGCACGCGCTGTTCTTCATTTATGGACCGGGGGGCAACGGCAAGAGCGTGTTCCTCAATATCCTGAATCACGTCATGGGCGACTACGCGACAACCGCGAGCATGGACGTTTTCACCGCGAGCAAGAACGACCGGCACCCGACCGACCTTGCGGCGCTCGCCGGCGCACGGCTGGTTTCTGCCAGCGAGACGGAGGAAGGCCGGGCATGGGCGGAATCGCGGATCAAGCAGATGACGGGCGGCGACAGGATAAGCGCCCGCTTCATGCGGCAGGACTTCTTTGAGTTCACGCCGCAATTCAAGTTGCTGGTCGTCGGCAATCATTCGCCTGTTCTTGCCAATGTGGATGAGGCGATGCGCCGAAGGTTCAGCATTGTGCCGTTTGTCCATAAGCCGGCGCAGCCCGACCGGGAGCTTGAAGACAAGCTGCGGGCCGAGGCCGGGCGCATTCTCAACTGGGCGGTCGCCGGTTGCGTGGACTGGCAGGCCCGGGGGCTTGTGCGCCCCGAAATCGTGACCGCTGCGACGGACTCGTATTTCGAAGAACAAGACCTGTTCGGGCAATGGCTTGATGAGTGTTGCGAACGGGCGGCAGGCCGCTGGGAGTTGCCGACGCCGCTGTTCCACTCATGGGCGGACTTCGCGAAGGCAGCCGGCGATGACCCGGGCACCCAGCGCGCCATGGCCAGCAGGCTCAAGCGGGCTGGGTTTCAGGCGCGCAAGCTGCCGGGTGGAATCCGAACCTATCAAGGGATCGTGCTGCGGCAAAAGGAGGCGTTTCATGACTGATGGGCGCTTCTGGGCGCTTCTTGGGCGCTTAGGTGGTGTTTTTTTTGGCAGTTTTAGGCGCTTTTGGGCGCTTGGGCGCTTTGGGCGCTTTAACCCCCCCATATCGCTCACACGCGCGCGCGCACATGTGCATGTGAGCGTCATAGGGAAATTGCGCCCAAAGCGCCCACAAGCGCCCAAGCGCCCTTCTGGGGCACCGCAATGACCCCCGCCGACAACCTTCGTCGGCTGGCCCGCGACCTGGCGCGGCTGAGGCCCGACTGGCGCGACCCCGCGCAATTTTTCGAAACCCGGAGCGAGTTGGCGCATGCGCTGCGCCGGCTCGCCCGACAACTGGAGCAAGGCCATGACTGAATATGCGCGCCAGGCGAACGAGACGAGTGAAACACTTAACGCTAAGCGTTACACCGGGCCCTGGGTATTCATCTGCGCTGGGTGCGGCTCGATAGCCATGTCCGATCGCAGCGACAAAACCTGCTGCGATAGCACTTGCCGCGTCAGAGCCATGCGCAACGGCTCGCTTCATGGCTGGCGCGCGCGCGCGCTCATGGCTGGTTTGGTCGACGATCGCACGGGTAAGCCACTTGTGGCGTGCCTTCTGCAAGCGGAGGCAATTGAGCGCCTGCGCCCTGATGACCTGGGCAAACAGATTATGGCCGGGGAGATGACGATTGCGCAGGCGCAGCCTGAGATGGTGCGCGAGTGGTGGCGGCTGGTGAAAGCGAACAAGGCTGACCTGGCGAAGCTGGGCGCGGCGAAGCGGGCAGAGACGCTGAAGCAGAACAAAGACGCTGCGCCTCCCGTTCTGTCCACCCCGGACAAAACGGACGAACCACGCCACAACACCCGCGCCGAGGTCGCGGCGAAGGCTGGCGTCGGCACAGCGTCGGTGGCGCGGCATGGCTGACTGGCCCTACAATTCCGCCAACTGGAAGCGGCTGCGCAAGGCTCACCTGGCAGCCTTCCCCTGGTGCGAGGGATGCAAGCACATGGGCAAGCCCCATGTGCTCGCCAACACGGTCGATCACCGCGTGCCGATCAGTGAGGGCGGGCCTGCCTTCCCCGGCCATGACGGCCTCGCCAGCTACTGCCCCGCCTGCCACAACGCAAAGACGGCACGGGGCAGCGAGCACGGCGCAGTGCGGTCGAACAAGCCCCGGCGCGGCTGCAACCCGGACGGCAGCCCGCTCGACCCCGCACACCCGTGGCACGGCGGGAACGACGATAGCAAGAACCGTGCCAAATCGCTCACAGCTGAACCTGAAAGACCGCCGCCCAACCCAAAGACTCAGTTAGTTCAGGTTCGCAACCGGAAAGGTGAACGCCATGGCGCTAGGGGACCGGGCGCGGGCAGGT
>JACIYY010000328.1 GCA_014359685.1 Porphyrobacter sp.
CGTGCTGAGCGGTGCGCAGGACGCCGCCGACATCTTCATGAACCCGCTCGACTGGTACAGCGGCAACAATATTGTGCTTCATGCCGGCGAGCGCGTGGTCGATATCGATCGCGCCGCCCGGCTGGTCGTGTCGGACAAGGGCACGCGCGAGCCCTACGACGTGCTGCTGATCGCCACCGGCAGCCGCGCCTTCATCCCGCCCGTCCCGGGCATCCATGATGGCGAGGCGCTGCGTGCCGGCGTCTACGGCTTCCGCACGATCGACGATTGCGACGCCATCGTGGCGGCCGCCAGGGCCGCCAGGAGCGCAGCGGTGATCGGCGGCGGCCTGCTCGGCCTCGAAGCTGCCCGCGGATTGCTGAACCACGGCTGCGAGGTCCACGTCATCCACCTCGGCCCGCATCTGATGGAGGCCCAGCTCGATCAGCCGGCCAGCGCGATGCTGCGCAAGGGCATGGAGAAGATGGGCGTGACGGTCCACGTCGCCAGGTCGACGACGCAAGTGCGCCACGATGCCGAAGGGCGCGTGTCCGGTCTGGCGTTCAAGGACGGAACGACGCTCGACTGCGATCTCGTCGTCGTGTCCGCCGGCATCAAGCCCAATGTCGAGATCGGCCGCCAGGCGGGCCTGACCGTCGAGCGCGCGATCGTCGTCGACGATCATATGCGCGCGGTCGACGACCGGCGCGTCTATGTGGTGGGCGAATGCGCGCAGCATCGCGGCCGCGTCTATGGCCTCGTCGCGCCGCTGTGGGAGCAGGCGAAGGTCTTCGCCGAGCATGTCACCGACACCAATCCCGACGCGGCGTATCACGGCTCCAAGCTGGCCACGAAACTGAAGGTGATGGGGGTCGAGCTCGCCTCGATGGGGATCACCGAGCCCGAACACGAGCATGACGAGCTGATCCAGTTCACCGAGCCCGCCAAGGGCACCTACAAGAAGCTGATCGTCCGCGACGGCCGGCTGGTGGGCGGCATCCTGATGGGCGACATCTCCAAGGCCGCCTATCTGATGCAGGCGTTCGACCGCGAGACGCCGCTGCCCGACGAGCGGCTGTCGCTGCTGTTCGACATCGGCGCGCCAGCCGCAGCCGTGACGATCGACGAGATGCCCGCCGACACCCAGGTGTGCAATTGCAATGGCGTCACCAAGGCGGCGATCGGCAGCGCCGTCACCTCCGGGTGCAGGAGTGCGACCTCGGTCATGAAGGCGACCCGCGCCGGCATGGGATGCGGCAGCTGCAAGATTCTGGTCGGCGAGGTGGTCGACTTCTTCTGCGGCGGCGCGGCCGAGGAGGACCCCTCGATCCACTATTACGTGCCCACCGTGCCGCTGAAGAAGCCGGACCTCGTCGCTGCCATCAAGGAGTGCGGCCTCAAATCCGTCTCCGCCGTGTTCCGCGAGCTGGGTGGCGGGATCGAGGATCCGGTCGCCAAGCCTGCCCTCGCCTCGCTGCTCATCACCATCTGGGCCGGCGAGTACGAGGACGAGCGCGACGCCCGCTTCATCAACGACCGGGTCCACGCCAACATCCAGAAGGACGGCACGTTCTCGGTCGTGCCCGAGATCCGCGGCGGCGTCACCACGCCGGCCGAGCTGATGCGGATCGCCGAGGTGGCGGTGAAATACGACGTCCCGCTGGTCAAGCTGACCGGGGGCCAGCGGATCGACCTCGTCGGCATCAGGAAGGACGATCTGCCGGGCGTGTGGAAGGATCTCGATATGCCCTCGGGCACTGCCTGGGGGAAGAGCTATCGCACCTGCAAGAGCTGCATCGGCGATGATCATTGCCGCTTCGGGCTCGGCGACAGCATGGGGCTGGCACAGAAGTTCGAAAAGCGTTTCCGCGGCATCGACAGCCCCGCCAAGCTCAAGCTCGCCACCGCAGGCTGTCCGCGCAATTGTTCCGAGGCGATGGTCAAGGATGTCGGCGCCGTGGCCATCGGCGATGGCAAGTGGGAGATCTATATCGGCGGCGCCGCTGGCGCGCATATCCGCAAGGGGGACGTGCTTTGCACCGTCGCCAGCGAGGATGAGGTGATCGCGATCTCCGGCCGGTTCATGCAATATTACCGCGAGAACGCGAAGTGGAAGGAGCGCACCTACGACTTCGTGCCCCGTGTGGGGCTGGAGACAATCCGCGCGATCGTCGTCGACGACGCCGAAGGCATGGCGGCAACGCTCGACGCCAATATGCAGGCCTCGGTCGATGCCGCCTATGATCCCTGGAAGGAAGCGATCCAGCCCAGGACGGCCAATCAGTTCGCCACCCTGATCCCGGCGGAAGCGGAAGCGTGACGATCATGCCCGGCCAGAGCCACGATATCGGGCCGCTGAGCCAGATCCCGGTCGGCGAGGGACGCAACTTCCTTGTCGGGGGCACGCGCGTGGCGGTGTTCCTGACGCATGGCGGCGAGGTCTATGCGACCCAGCCCGAATGCCCGCACCGCCAGGGGCCGCTCGCCGACGGGCTGATGGGAGGCGCGACCATCGTCTGCCCGCTGCACGAGCGCGCCTACGATCTGCGCACCGGCGAGGAGATGGGGGCGGAGTGCCGGTTGACGACCTACCCGGCGCGGATATCCGAGGCCGGCACGATCATCGTCACCATATAGGGGGCATTCGCGATGCGTGTTCTCGGCGCGGTTCTCGCAGGTGGCCGGTCCCGCCGCTTCGGCAGCGACAAGGCGCTGGCTCGCTATGCGGGGCGACCATTGCTCGATCACGCGCTCCGCGCACTCGCCGGGCAGGTCGATGCGGTGATCGTGTGCGGCCGCGCCGTCGACGGCTTGTGCTGCATCGATGATCGCCCGCGTCCCGGCTTGGGGCCGCTCGGCGGCCTCAATGCCGCACTCGCTCATGGCGGCGCTTGGGGGTTCGATGCGGTCTGCTCGATCGGGTGCGACACGCCGCTGCTGCCCGGTGATCTCGTGCGAAGGCTCATGGCGCAGGGATGCCCGGCGGTGGTGACGGATTTGCCGGTCATCGGGCTGTGGCCCATGACGCTGGCAGCAAGGCTCGACCGCTTCCTGGAGGAAAGCGATGACCGCTCGGTTCGCGGATGGGCGAGGATCTGCGGTGCTGCGGCGCTGTCGCTCGACAGCGCGATCCCCAATATCAACCGGAACGAAGATCTCGAACATCTGATCGGCCTGCGCGGGGGTTCGGCGGCTACAGGCGATTCGCGCCCTCTGCCCGCGGCTGGGCCACGTTTGCGGTGACGGCGGCTGGGCCGGACACACGCTGCGCGGCGCGATGGCCGAACCGGCCGGCGGAAGATCGAGGGCCGCTGCGCCGCTGGTTCGGGGGAGCGGACCATCGTTCCGACTCTCGATCGCCCCCGACTGCGCACCCGAAGGCGGCTACCCCCACGCCGTAGGTGAGCTTGGCGCCCCGCTTTAGCGTCCCTGCCAGCGCGCCTCGCGCTTGGCGATGAACGCGGCCATGCCTTCGGCCTTGTCCTGCGTCCCGGCGAGGATCTGGAACAGACGCCGTTCGTGGGCCAGGCCGTGCTCGAGCGTCGTCTCATAGGCGGCGTTGATCGCTTCCTTCGCCGCCATCGCGGCGAGCGGGGGCATGGCGGCGATCTCGGCGGCGGTCTTGAGCGCCTCCTCCAGCAGCTCGGCGGCGGGCACGACGCGGGCGACCAGCCCGGCACGCTCCGCCTCTTCGGCGCCCATCATCCGGCCGGTCAGGGTCATCTCCATCGCCTTGGCCTTGCCGATCGCGCGGGTCAGGCGCTGCGAGCCGCCCATGCCGGGGATCACCCCCAGGCGAATCTCGGGCTGGCCGAACCTCGCGCTGTCGGCGGCGATGAGGATGTCGGCCATCATCGCCAGCTCGCACCCGCCGCCCAGCGCAAAGCCGTTGACGGCCGCGATCCACGGCTTGCGGACCGCGGCGACCAGATGGCTCTGCCAGCGGGAGAAGAAATCCTCCCGGTAGAAATCGGCCATCGGCTTGTCGGCCATCTCCCTGATGTCGGCTCCGGCGGCGAAGGCCTTGGCGCCGGAGCCGGTCAGCACCGCGCAGCGCTGCCCGTCCTCGGCCTCGAAGGCGGCGAAGGCGGCGATCAGCTCCTCCAGCATCGCGCTGCTGAGCGCATTCAGCGCCTCGGGCCGGTTCAGCGTGATGAGCGTCACCGCGTCGCGGTGATCGACCGTGATCATCCGATAGTCGGCCATGCGCCTGGTCCCTTCGCTGCAGACAAATCCTTCCCGGCCCCATAGGCTGCGACAGCGGATGATCACAACGGCAAACGCCGGCCGGCACACAGCGCCGGCGGCGAACAGCGCGCGACCCAAGCCGCGCGGCCATCTTGCCGCGCCACCGCCCCACCCCTAAGGCCGCGCCCACCATTGCCCCGGGGGAACTTATGACCGCCTATCCGAAAACCGCCGCGCTGATGCGGCGCGGCGCCGCGTTCCTCGGCAGCGAGCACGCGATCCTGTGCGGCGCGATGAGCTGGGTGTCGGAACGCAACCTGGTCAGCGCGATCAGCAATGCCGGCGGCTTCGGCGTGATCGCCTGCGGCGCGATGACCCCCGATCTGCTCGACGCCGAGATCGCCGCGACGCGCACCCTGACCGAGCGGCCGTTCGGGGTGAACCTCATCACCATGCACCCGCAGCTGATGGAGCTGATCGCGGTGTGCGGGCGGCACCGAGTCGGCCATGTGGTGCTGGCAGGCGGCATCCCGCCCAAGGGCAGCGTCGAGGCGATCAAGGCCTTCGGTGCGCGGGTGATCGTGTTCGCCCCCACGCTAGCGCTGGCGAAGAAGCTGCTGCGGTCGGGCGGCGATGCGCTGGTGATCGAGGGCATGGAGGCGGGCGGCCATATCGGCCCTGTGTCGACCAGCGTGCTGGCGCAGGAGTTCCTGCCGGCTTTGGCCGAAGACCATCTGGTGTT
>JACIYY010000329.1 GCA_014359685.1 Porphyrobacter sp.
AGCTCTTCTACGAGTGGATAAACATCAACGATGCCGAGTATTTTGCCTACAACACCCTCGGAAGCCAGCGTAACCTCTACCAGTTCGAGCGTTACAATTGGACGATGAAGGGCGGTATAAGGCTCAACTTCTGATGCGAAAGACGACTACGGCTGCAGCGCTGGCGGCATCTCTCGCCGCCTGCGCGACCACTCCGCAGGGCCTGCCAGCGGTTGCCGTCACCGCTGTCGCGGAGACCGAGCCGGTCGGCACGGCCCACGAGGACGCAGCCGACGATCCGGCGATCTGGCGCAATGCAAGCGACCCTGAGAAGAGCCTGATCGTTGCCACCGACAAGAAGGCCGGTCTGCTGGTCTACGACCTTGCGGGCAAGACGCTCTTTTCGGAAAGCTCGGGCCGGATCAACAATGTCGATCTGGCGGAGGTGGACGGCGCGGGCGTGATCGTCGTCGCCAGCGATCGCAACGACGGCGCCAACGCGCATCTGGTGATCTGGCGGCTCGACACCGCGAGCGGCCGGCTCGAGCGGCTCGGCCGCGTGCCGGGCGGCGCGGGCGAAGGCTATGGCCTGTGCCTGTGGAACGCGCCCGACGGGCTGCGCGCCTATTCGGTGCTCAAGCACGGCACGATCGAGGAGTTCCGGCTCACGCTCGGCCCCGACCCGGCGGCCATGCACCTCAGGACCATGGCGGTGCCGTCGCAGGCCGAAGGCTGCGTCGTCGACCCGCGCGACGGCACGTTCTACGTTGGCGAGGAAAACGCCGGCATCTGGCGCTTTGCGCCCGGCGCGGCACGGGGCACGCTGATCGCGCCGATCGACGATCGCTACCTCGTCGCTGATGTCGAAGGCCTGGCCCTGCTCCCACAGGGGAGCTCCGGCGGCTGGCTCGTCGCTTCGAGCCAGGGAGACAACGCCTTTGCGGTGTTCCGACTGCCCGACATAGCCCCTGTGGGCCGCTTCGCCGTCACGGCCGGGCAGCTGGGCGGGGCCGAGGAAACCGACGGCATCGCGCTGGCCGGCGGCACCTTCGGCGCAAGCTTTCCCGACGGCCTGTTCGTCGCGCAGGACGGGAGGAACGAGCCCCGGGCGCAGAACTTCAAGCTCCTCTCCTGGGGCGCGGTGAAGGCGGCCCTAGGATTGGAATAATCGATTGGCATAACGCCGTTGATGGCGGGCGGTCAGAACCCGATGGCCGGTTTGCCGTCAGCGCTTGCCCTTGCCGTCACCCATCCGGCTGGCGGCGAACGCGCCCAGCGCCACCATGGCGAGGCCGATCGGTCCCAGCCGCCGCGCAACCATCCGCGCCGCCGGGATCGCCAGCGCACCCAGCACCGCGCCGCCCGTGCTGTCGAGGCCGCCACGGGTCCGCTCCGCCACCCGCTTGCCGATCATGGCGCCCACTATCTTGCCGATCATCCGGTGTCTCCCTTGTTCGCACAGACAGCGCTTCACCGCGCCAGCGGTTCCGGTCAGCGCCGCGCCAGCGCCGACTCGCTCTGCGCCAGCAGTCCGGCGATGATCTCGGCCACCGGTTCCTCCTGCGTGACCATCCCGACCGACTGGCCGGCCATCACGCTGCCGTTCTCGACATCGCCGTCGATCACCGCGCGGCGCAGCGCCCCGGCCCAGTATTGTTCGATCTGCAACTGCGCCTCGCTCATCTCCAGCGCCTCTGAATCGAGCTTTTGCGCCACCTCGCGCTGCTTGGCGTTGAACGCCTCTGTGCCCTTGTTCTTGAGCGCCCGCACCGGGATCACCGGCAGCCGCGCATCGACCTGCACGCTCGCCACCGCATCGCGCGCCCCGGCGCGGAAGAAGGCCTTCTTGAAGGCGGGGTGGGCGATGCTCTCGGTCGCGCAGGCGAAGCGGGTGCCCAGCTGCACCCCGGCCGCCCCCATTTCCAGATAGCCGGCGATGGCTTCGCCCCGGCCGATGCCGCCGGCGACGAACACCAGATGGTCTTCCGCCAAAGCCGGCAGGAACTCCTGCGCCAGCACGCTGGTGGAGACAGGGCCGATATGGCCGCCCGCTTCCATCCCCTCAATCACCAGCGCATCGCCGCCCGACCGCAGCAGCTTCTTCGCCAGCGCCAGCGTGGGGGCGAACACGATCACCCGCGCACCGAAGGCCTTGATCGCCTCGACGCTGCCCTTGGGCGGGATGCCGCCTGCCAGCAC
>JACIYY010000033.1 GCA_014359685.1 Porphyrobacter sp.
CCGGCGATGTCCCGGCGGGGGAGGCGTTCCTGGCCGCGATCCGGCCGTTCGTGTGGCGGCGCAGCCTCGATTTCACCGCGCTGGAGGAGATCCGCCGGCTGACCCGGCGGATCCGCGACGCCTGCGACGGCCCGCGCCTGCCCGGCCCCGGCTTCGACCTCAAGCGCGGGCGCGGCGGCATCCGCGAGGTCGAGTTCTTCGCCCAGACCCACCAGCTGATCTATGGCGGCCGCCGCCCCTCGCTGCGCCTGCGCGGGACGCGCCCGGCGCTCGACGCGCTGGCTGCCGAGGGCATCGTCACCGCCGCCGACGCCGCGCTGCTGGGCGCGGCCTATGACCGGCTGCGGGTGGTCGAGCACCGCCTGCAGATGGTCGAGGACCGCCAGACCCACAGCCTGCCGGAAGACCGCGCGGCGCTCGATTCGCTGGCCCGCCTCGACGGCCTGCCCGATGGCGCCGCTTTGGTGGCCGAGCTGCGCGACCTGTGCGCCGGGGTGGCCGAGCGCTACGACACCTTGCTGGGCGCCGGCACCGAACGCCCCGATGCCGCGCCCGACCAGGCCCGCCTGCGCCGCTACGAAGCCCGCATCGCCGAGTGGCGTGACAGCATCCGCACGCTGCGCGGGGGCGAGGCGCGCGCCGCCTTCGACGCGATCGTGCCCGATCTGGTCGAGGCCTTCGACGCCGCGCCCGATCCCGAGCACGCGATGGCCCGCTGGCAGACGCTGCTCACCCGGCTGCCCAGCGCGGTCAACCTGTTCCGCCTGTTCGAACAGCGCCCCGGCCTGCTCGAACAGGTGCTGCGGATTCTCACCCTCGCGCGGCCGCTCGCCGACGAGCTGGCCCGCCGCCCGGCTCTGCTCGACGCGCTGATCGATCGCAGCGCGGCCGAGCTGCCGCCTGCGGTGCCGGTGCTGGCGCAGCGGATGCGGCGGACCGACGGCGCGCGCGATACCGAGAGCCGGCTCGACCGCATCCGCCAGGTGGTGGGGGAGGAGCGGTTCGCGCTCGGCGTCCAGCTGATCGAGGCGCAGCACGATCCGCTGGCCATCGCCGCCGGCCTGTCGCGCGTCGCCGAGGCGGCGCTCGCCTGCGCGGCGCAGGCCGCGGTCGAGGGGTTCGAGGCGGTGCACGGGCGGGTGCCGGGCGGGTCGCTGATCGTGCTGGCGCTGGGGCGGCTGGGCGGCGGGGCGCTGACCCATGCCTCCGACCTCGACCTGATCTATCTGTTCAGCGGCGCGATCGGCGTCGAATCCGATGGCGAGCGGCCGCTGACCGCCTCGCTCTATTTCAACCGCCTGGCCCAGAGGGTCACCGCCGCGCTCAGCGTGCCGACGGCGGAGGGGCCGCTCTATGCGG
>JACIYY010000330.1 GCA_014359685.1 Porphyrobacter sp.
AGGCAAAATACTCGGCATCGTTGATGTTTATCCACTCGTAGAAGAGCTGGACGTTGTCCGTGATGCCGTACCTTGCGCTCAGGTCGAGCTGGAAATGGTCGTCCACGAAGCGGTCGAGTTCGGCCTTGCTGCCAGCCTCGTCGAGATAGCTGTCCCGATAGGTTCCCGCGAGGCGGAAGCTGAACGGCCCCTTCTCGAAGCCGAGCACGCCGTTCAGCGTATGCTTCGCGGCCACGGGGAGGGTGATCTCGCGCATGTCGGCCGGATCGCCCTCGTTCGGGATCCGCCCCGTGGCATCGGTATAGGTGTAGTTGAGCTGGGTGATGAGTCCGTCGAACGGCGCGGGCAGCATCGTCCAGGCTTGCGACAGGCTCAGTTCGAAGCCGTAGATCTCTGCGCTGTCGCCGTTGATCGGGATGATCGCCTCGTCGAAGGCAATGCCGCGGAAGGTGTCTTCCTCGCGCACGGTGTCCACAATGAAGTTTTTCACGTCCTTGTAGAAGACGGCCCCACTGATCGCGCCGTTGCCGCTGAAGTAATATTCGGCCGAGGCGTCGAAGTTCCAAGCCTCGTAGGGCAGCAGGTCGGGATTGCCGAATTCGCCTTCGCGCTGCTGGCCGTCATCGTCATCGAAGCTTTGTTCGATGGCGAAGCGCGGGGCCAGCTTGCCGAGCTTGGGCCGCACGATCGAGCGGTACCCTGCAGCGCGGAAGACGAGATCGCGCTGCGGTTCAAAACGGACGTTGAGGCTTGGCAGCCAGTGATCGTAGTCGCGCGCATAGTCGACGGGCGCGACCACGACCATGTCCTCGTCGGCGATGCCACCGCCCGGCAATTCACCGCCTTCTTCGACCAGCGTCACGGTATTGCCGGACATCTCGTTGTCGGTGCGCTCGTATCGGACGCCGCCGATCACACGCAGCGTGTCGCTGTCCCAGCGGCCCAGCAGGTAACCTGCCATGACATCCTCGCTGATCGCGAAGTCCTCGACCGCAGAGTCGAACAGGCCGTCGATCTCCTGCTCCTCGAAATCGGCCATGTTGGCGAGGAAGAAGTCGCGCGGAGCCTGATGATCGCCGACCGGGCCGATCTCCGCGATCCGATAGGTCTGCTCGCCCGCAACATCGGCCAGCGTGTAGGCGTCGTTCTCCCAGAAGCTGACGTCCTTGTTGTAGGTCTTGTCGCGCCAGCGAGCCTTGGCGCCCCCCTGCACCGTGAACACGCCGCTGTCGGTGGCAAATTCGCGACCGAGGTCGAGCTTTGCGGCCCATTCCTCGTCCTGCGCGTCGGACCGCTCGGTATATTCGACATCGTTCAACTCGTAGGTCGAAGGGTCGAAGAAGTCGCCGGGATCTCTGATGATAGAATAAAGTGGCGTGCGCGGATTTCTGTAGTCAACGCCGACGACCAGCCCGTCGTCGTCAAAGGTGCGCGAAAACTGGGTCGGGTCGACCGATCCGTCCTCCAGTTCGGAGGA
>JACIYY010000331.1 GCA_014359685.1 Porphyrobacter sp.
CTTGCCATATTCGCCGGCCTTGGTGAACAGCTCGATCTGCGCGAGCACCTGGTTGGTGAAGGAACAGCTCATCACGAAGCTGGGATGGCCGGTCGCGCAGCCCAGATTGACGAGGCGGCCCTTGGCGAGGATCAGGATCGACTTTCCGTCGGGGAAGGTGACCAGGTCGGTGCCCGGCTTGATCTCCTGCCAGTCGTAATTGTCGAGCGCGCCGATCTGGATCTCGCTGTCGAAATGGCCGATATTGCACACGATGCTCATCGGCTTCATCGCCTTCATGTGCTCGGCGGTGATGACGTCCTCATTGCCGGTGGCGGTGACGAAGATGTCGGCGCGCTTCACCGCCTCCTCCATCGTCACCACCTCATAGCCTTCCATCACCGCCTGCAATGCGCAGATCGGGTCGATCTCGGTCACCAGCACCCGCGCGCCGCCATTGCGCAGCGACGCGGCGCTGCCCTTGCCGACATCGCCGAAGCCCGCCACGCAGGCGACCTTGCCGGCAAGCATCACGTCGGTGGCGCGGCGGATCGCATCGACCAGCGATTCCCGGCAGCCATACAAATTGTCGAACTTCGACTTGGTGACGCTGTCGTTGACGTTGATCGCCGGGAACGGCAGCTTGCCCTGCTTGGCGAGCGAATAGAGGCGGTGGACGCCGGTGGTGGTCTCCTCCGACACGCCCCTGACCGCCTGGACGGTGCGGGTCAGATAGCCGGGGCGCGCCTTGAGGAAGGCGTTCAGCGCGCGCACGAACTCCACCTCTTCGGCGTTGGACGGCGCGAACAGCGCCTCGCCCGCCTCGACCCGCGCGCCCCACAGCGCGAACATCGTGGCATCGCCGCCATCGTCGAGGATCATGTTGGCGGTGCGGTCGGGGTCGCCCTCGCTCGCCCAGTCGAAGATGCGGCCGACATAGTCCCAATACTCGGCCAGGCTCTCGCCCTTGATCGCGAATACCGGGATGCCCTGCGCTGCGATCGCGGCGGCGGCATGGTCCTGCGTGGAGAAGATGTTGCAGGTCGCCCAGCGCACATCGGCGCCCAGCGCCACCAGAGTCTCGATCAGCACGGCGGTCTGGATCGTCATGTGCAGCGATCCGGTGATCCGCGCGCCCTTGAGCGGCTGCGAGGCGCCATATTCCTCGCGCAGCGCCATCAAACCGGGCATCTCGGTTTCGGCGATCGCAATCTCGGCGCGGCCGTAATCGGCCAGGCCGATATCCTTGATGACGAAGTCGTTGGCGGCGATCTGGTCGGCAGGGGCAAAAGCCACACGCGTCTCCTTAAGGGCAGGATGTTTGGTCGGGAGGCGTCGCCGGGGCTCCACGCGATGCCGGATAGGATTGGCCCTTAGACGCCGCCAGCCGCATTCGTAAAGCACTGCCGCAAACCTGTTGCCGCGCGGGCGCATGCGCGGTTGCGTCGCAGCGGCGGGTCGCTATCTGTCGCCACGGACGGGGACCAGAAGGATTTCATCATGACCATTTCCAAGGGTGACCGGCTGCCTGACGTGCGGCTGATCAAGGCGGGCGAGAACGGGCCGGAGCCGGTGCAGACCGGCGCGTATTTCGCCGGCAAGACGGTGGCGCTGTTCTCCGTCCCCGGTGCCTATACCCCGACCTGTTCGGCCAAGCACCTGCCGGGCTTCGTCGAGAAGGCCGACGAGCTGAAGGCCAAGGGCGTGGACGAGATCGTCTGCACCGCGGTCAACGATGCCTTCGTGCTGGGCAGCTGGGCCAAGGCGCACGGGGCCAGCAACGTGACCATGCTGGCCGACGGCAATGGCGACTTCGTCGAAGCGCTCGGGCTGGTGATGGACGGCACCGGCTTCGGGATGGGCAAGCGCGGCCAGCGCTTCTCGATGATCGTCAAGGACGGCGTGGTGACCGAGTTGAACATCGAGGAGCCGGGCGACTTCAAGGTCTCCAGCGCGGAGCACCTGCTCGGCCAGCTATAGGGCGAGCGCCTGCGGGGGGGTGTCGGCTGCGGCGCGCCCCCGCGCCAGGCTCAATCGGCCCAGCGCACGTCAGCGCCCAGCGAGCCGAAATTGTCGACGAAATTGGGATGGGCCCGGCGGATCGGGTCGGCGTCGAGGATGGTCGATTCGCCCTCGATCGAGGATGCGACCATCAGCAGCGCGATCGCCACCCGGATGATGTAGGGGCTGGTCACGGTCGCGGGTGCCAGACGATCGCCGCCGAAGGTGATCAGCCGATGCGGATCGCACAGCAACGTGTGCGCGCCGAACAGCGACAGCTCGGTGTGCCAGGTCAGCCCGCCCTCATAGACCTTGTTCCAGAACATCACCTGCCCGCGCGCGCGGACGCCCAGCGCGATGAAGATCGGCAGCAGGTCGGCCGGCACATAGGGCCACGGCGCCGCCTCCACCTTGGTGATCAGGTGGCTGGTGAAGTTCTCCTCCACCCGCAGCTCCGGCGGGGCCTGCAGCCGCGACCAGCCATCCGCATGGCGCACCTCTGCCCCGAACTTCTCGAAGGTGCGGTCGATCAGCATGAAGTGTTCAGGATGGGCATTGCGCACCGCGATGTCGCCGCCGGTCACCGCCGCCAGCGCGAGGAAGGTGGCGATCTCGTGGAAATCCTCAGTGAAAGTGTAGTCCGCGCCGCCCAGCGGGGCGATCCGCTCGACCGTCACCATCGAGGTGCCCTTGCCTTCGATATGCGCGCCGCACAGCTCCAGGAAGGTGCACATCTCCTGCACATGCGGCTCGCAGGCGGCGTTGACGATCTGCGAGCGGCCCTTGATCGTCAGCGCGCTGAGGATGAAGTTCTCGGTGGTGGTGACCGAGGCATATTCGAGCCACATCCGCGCGGGCTCCCCCCGGCCGGTGGCGCGGATCACGATCTCCTGCCCGCTGTGGCTGACCTCGGCCCCGAAGGCGCGGAACACCGCGACATGGGGGTCGATCTCGCGCGCGCCCAGCGTGCAGCCCTTGACCTCGTGCTCCAGCCGCGCCTCGCCCAGCCGGGCGAGCAGGCCGGGGATCATCATGATCGATGCGCGCATCGCCTGCGGCAGGGTGGCGCGCGCATTGGGCGGGATCGCCGAATGGTCGATCGCCAGCCGCTTGCCGGGCTTGTCCCACTCCACCTTGCTGCCCAGCTCGCGGAAGAAATCCACGATCCGGGTGACGTCGGTGATCTCCGGCACATTGCGCAGCGTGACCGGCGCATCGGTCAGCAGCGTGGCGCACAGCACCGGGAGCACGGCGTTCTTGTTCGCCGATGGCTCGATCCGGCCGGTCAGCCGCTGGCCCCCGCGCACATGGAGCGCTGTCATCGTCAGGCAATCCTTCACGTATCCTCGGGCGATCAATAGCCCATCAGTTGCAGCACTTCCTGCCGGCTGCGCGGATCGGCGCGGAACACGCCCATCACCTGGCTGGTGACCATCGTCACCCCCGGCGTGCGGACCCCGCGCGCGGTCATGCAGGCGTGGCTCGCCTCGATCACCACGGCGACGCCGCGCGGGCGCAGATGGTCCCAGATGCAGCCGGCGACCTCGGCGGTCAGCCGTTCCTGCACCTGCAATCGCCGGGCAAAGCCATGCAGCACGCGGGCCAGCTTGGAGATGCCGACCACCCGCTGCGTGGGCAGGTAGGCGATCGCCGCCTTGCCGATGATCGGCGCCATGTGGTGTTCGCAATGGCTCTGGAACGGAATGTCCCGCAGCAGCACGATCTCGTCATACCCGCCGACTTCCTCGAACACGCGGGAGAGATGGGTCGCCGGATCCTCGTCGTAGCCGAGGCAATATTCCTTCCATGCGCGCGCCACGCGCGAGGGCGTGTCCAGCAGACCTTCGCGGGTCGGGTCGTCGCCGGCCCAGCGGATCAGCGTGCGGATCGCGTCCTGCACCGCTTCGGGCACCGGGGGCTTGCCCTCTTCGACGTCCTCGTCCGGTCCGACCAGGCTGCTCATGCTGCGCCTCTCATCGCCTTGCGCCCTTCCTTCTCGCGCGGTTCATCGCCCGCGCCAATAGGCTTCCGCGACGGAAAAGGCCACGCCCGGGCCGGTGGAACACGAACATCTCCGCTGGGTCCTCCGGATCGAGCACCTCCAGCTCGGCAAGACCGCCTTCCACCTCGCCAGCCTCGCCCGGATCGAAGCGGCGCAGGCTGTGGGTGCGGTCGGTCCCCAGATCCGCGATCATCGCGGCCATCGAGCCGGTCCGCTCGATCCGCTCGGCCACCTCCTCCGGCGACAAGCCGCAATGCTCGCCCAGCAGCCGCAGCCGCAGCGTGCGGATCGCGGGGCCGCAATGGCGGTTGGCCGGCCGCGCGCAATCGATGAACACGTCGCATTCGCTGTCCAGCCCCAGCGAGCGATTGTTGAAATTGGCCGAGCCCACGCGCAGCACCTCGTCATCCACGATCAGCAGCTTGGCGTGGACATAGATCGGCGTCTCGCCGGTGAACGGCGTGTAGAGATGGAAGCGGCCGTTCCGGTCAAGCTCCCAGATCGCATGCATCAGCCGGGCACGCGCGGGATCCATCGCCTTGGTCTCCACCCAGCCGTCGGCGGTCTGCGGGTTGACGATCACGATCTCGGGCGGATCGTCCTCCACCAGCCGGCGCGAGATCGCCTCTGCCACCACGCGGGAGGCGAAATACTGGTTCTCGGCATAGATGAAGCGCCGCGCGCGGGCGATCTGGCGCAGGAACAGGGTCTCGATCTCGGTCACAGCCGGGCTGCCATTGTATTCGGCACGGGTGCGGGCAATGCCGACCTCGACATCCTCCAGGTCCGGCTCCAGCCCGTCGGGCCAGGCGGTGGGGCCGGGATCGGCGACGCGGCGGAGCGGCTTGCCGCCGGCGCGCGTCCAGCGGTCACGGCCGAGATCGTCGAGCGCGCCGGCCACCTCGCCTTCAAGCATCATCGTGACGTCGTGCCACGGGCCGTGCAGGCCCCCGCCGGGACTGCGGCGGCGCCGGTCCTGTTCGCGATGCTCGGGGGTGTCCCAGCGCCGGTCGGTCATGTCGATGCCACCGCATACCGCCAGGCTCCGGTCGATGACCGCGATCTTCTGGTGATGCGAACAGCCGATCGGGTGGACGGTGTCGAACTTGAAGTCGATCCGCCGGTGCGGCGCCCAGCGCAGCAGGTCGAGCGCCATCGTGCCGCGGGTCAGGAATTGCAGCGCGCCAAGGCTCCATTTGAGGATGCGGATCTCCAGATCCCGATTGTGGCGGGTCAGCCAGGGAATGAAGCTGCCAAGCCGCGACGGGTACTGCCGAGACGAGCCCTTCTGCCACCAGCGCCGGCCGCGCGTCAGGTGGATGCGGGTATCGACGTCCCAGCCGATCAACAGCACGCGCTGGCGGGCCTTCAGCATCGCCTGCTGCATGAGGTCGAAATAGTCGGCGGCATCGACGATGACCCGGACCCGCGACGCGCGGGCATAGCGCCACACCCCCGGTTCCACCGAATCGTCGTCGAACGGCTCCGCCACCTGCTGCTGCGGTGGCTTCGCCAATCCCGTGCCCGGCACCTGCCGCAGCTATTCCTTGGCCTCCTCCTTCTTTTCCGGCGTGACCTCGGCGTGGCGCATCTCTGCCTTCTTGCGGGTGTCGAAGACGGACCGCATGTATTCTTCGTCGGCGGCCGTCAGATATCGCGCGAAATCAGGGAAATGCTCGTCCTCCTCCTCGCCGATATGGTGGAGGTAGGCGTGCTTCAGCTGGCCGAACTTCTCCATCCACTCGGGCGTCCCGGCACCGGTGGCGGCAAGGTCGTTCAGCGCCACCTCGATCCGATGGTGCTCGGCGACCGAGTGGCGCGTTTCGTCGGTGGTCTCAGGCTTGCGCAGCATGGTCGAATACAGCGCCTGCTCCTCGGCCGCGGCGTGGCTCTTCACGTCGATGGTGAACTGCTCGAACAGCGTGCCCTGCTGGTCGCTGCCGGCCGCGGCCTGCTCGATCCCCGCGATGAGCTCGCGGTGGCGGTCGTGATCCTGCTTCAGGCGGTCGAAAATGTCGGCGGCGATGGCCATGCGCGTAGTCCCCCGGATTGAGCCTTGTTGTTGAACCGGCCGGCGCCAGCGGGGTTCCGGCGGCCCGAGCGCGGCGGCCCGAGTGCGCCCGGTCAGTCCTCCCCGCTCTGCACCCTGGCGCGGGTCGCCAGCCACTGCGCCGTGCTGGCCACGGCCAGCCCGATCGCCGCGCCGATCAGGTCCGCGAACAGATCGGCGGCATCGGCCTGCCGGTTGAGGCCCGGGATCAGCTGCGCCACCTCGATCAGCGCCCCGAACGCCAGCATCGCCGCGAACAGCGACGGCACCGCAAGCCACGGAAAGGCGAGCCGCGACAGGCCGGCCAGGACGACAAAGGCGAACAGGTGCTGCATCTTATCGCCGTGCTCGGGCGCATGCTCGACCGGCAGCAGCGCCATGATGAAGGCGAACAGCGCGGCCGCAGCAAAGGCGATCTGGAGCAGGCGAATCATCAAGGGAGCTAAGGCACACAAAACTGTCCTTGCAGAGTCAGGCGGCGGTGATCCGCTGTGCTTTTCTGCGATCAACCCGCACCGCTCTCCGCGCGCCGGTCGTTCTGCGCCGATGGCGGTCAGCCGCGCGGCCCGGCCGTCCCCCGCTGGACCGGCTCGCTGCCGCGCGCGGTGTTGGCCTTCATCTCCCGGTCGAGCCGGCCCTTCCTGCCGGGCTTCCCATGCCCTTCGTCGGCCACCGTCTGCGGCTTGAATGTCTCGTCGTTGTCGACCGGCCTGCCGGGGTTTTTGCTGTCGCTCATGATGGTGTCTCCTTTCCCTTCCAATGCATGAGGCGGGCAGGGGTTGCGGCAGCAGCGATCAGTCGGCGGCGCCGGTCCGCAGCTTGGGGCGAAGGCCGGTGCCGCTGCGCTCCATGATCGCATCGCGGAACTCGTCGCGCTTCTCGTGGATCGAGGCGATCACCGGGCCGGCCGGCACGCCGAGGTCGATCAGCACCGCTTCGGACAATTGCAGCGAGCTTTCCAGCGTCTCGGGCACCGCCGTGCTCGCGCCGCTGCGGTAGAGCTCGGCGGCATGGGCCGGGTCGCGGGCGCGGGCGATGATCGGCAGGTCGGGAAAGGCGGCGCGCAGCTTGCGGGTGATGCGCTGGGCCAGCACCGGCTCGTCCATGGTCAGGATCACCGCCGGGGCGTTCTCGACCCCCAGCCGCTCCAGCGTGTCGATCCGCGCGGCATTGCCGAACACCGCGTTGTAGCCGCGCCGCCTCGCCCGATCGACCATGTCGCTGTCCGAATCGATCGCGACATAGGGCTTGTCGTGGCGCATCAGCATCTGCGCGATCAGCCGGCCGACGCGGCCGCAACCCAGGATGATGACGCGCGGCTCGGCACTGTCGGCGGCGATCGCGAGATCCTCTTTCGCCACCGCCGGGTCGACCCGCCGGCCCAGCGTGCGCCCGAGCATCGCCAGCAGCGGCGTGATCGTCAGCCCGATCGCGGTGACGATCTGCCAGAACTCGGCCGTGCCCGGCTGGATCAGCTGCGCGCTGGTCGCCGCAGCCAGCACGATCAGCGTGGTTTCGGATGGGCTGGCCATCAGCAGCCCGGTCTCGGTGGCGGTCGCGCGCCGCGCGCCCATCATCCGCAGCAGCACGCCGGTGACGATGGCCTTCAGAGTCAGCACGCCGGCCACCGCCAGCGCGATCGAATCGAGGTTGCGCCAGATCGTCTGCAGGTCGAGGCCCATGCCCACGGTGATCAGGAAGATGCCGAGGGCAAGGCCCTTGAACGGCTCCATGATCGCCGCGACCTCCGAATGGTATTCGGTCTCCGCGATCAGCAACCCGGCCAGCAGCGCGCCGACGATCGGCGACAGGCCGACCAGCCCGGTCGCCAGGCTGGCGCCGATCACCACCAGCAGGCTGGCGGCCAGGAACACCTCCGGGCTTTTGGTCCGCGCGGCCTGCGCGAACAGCACCGGCAGGGCATAGCGGCCGACGATCATCATGCCCGCGACCACCAGCGCGCCCAGCCAGATCGTGTCGAACAGCCCCTCCAGCCCGTCCGCCTGCGCGTAAGGGGCGAGCGCGCCCAGCATGAAGATGATCGGGACGATGGCGATATCCTCAAACAGCAGCATCGCCAGCGCCGCGCGG
>JACIYY010000332.1 GCA_014359685.1 Porphyrobacter sp.
AGCTGCACGATCCGGTGCTGCGCTTCCAGCTGGCCAACGGGTTCGAGCCGGTCGGCATCCTTGAAAACTACCTCCCCGAAGACAAGGCCTCGCGCGCCTTCGCGGTCCACATGGTGTGGCGCAACCCGTTCGTGGATCAGGAGGAGAATCCGAAGTTCCGCATCCCGCGCGGGGTGGAGAGCGTCCGCCTCGCCACCTGCCAGCTGCAGGCCCGCGCGGTGAAGGATTTCGACGAGTTCATCGGCCAAGTCCGCTATTTCGTCGATGTCGCAAGCGATTACGAGGCGGACTTCATCCTCTTTCCCGAGCTGTTCACGCTGATGCTGCTGAGCGCGGAGGAGAAGGAGCTGTCCTCCGTCGCAGCGATCGAGGCGCTCAGCCGCTACACTCCGCGCATCCGCGAGGCGCTGTCGGAGATGGCGCTGAAATACAACATCAACATCATCGGCGGCTCGCACCCGACCCGGATGGACGACGGCGACATCCACAATGTCGCCTATATCTGCCTGCGCGACGGTTCGGTTCACGAGCAGGAGAAGATCCACCCCACGCCCAACGAGGCCTATTGGTGGAACATTCGCGGCGGCGATTCCATCCATATCATCCAGACCGATTGCGGCCCGATCGGGGTGCTGATCTGCTACGATTGCGAGTTCCCCGAGCTGGCGCGGCGGCTGGTCGACGAAGGGGCGCGGATCATCTTCGTGCCGTTCTGCACCGACAGCCGGCAGGGCTATATGCGGGTGCGCTATTGCGCGCAGGCCCGGGCGATCGAGAACCAGTGCTTCGTGGTCATGAGCGGCAATGTCGGCAACCTGCCCAACGTTGCCAACATGGACATCCAATATGCGCAAAGCTGCATCCTGACGCCCTGCGACTTCCCCTTCGCCCGCGACGGGATCGCGGCGGAGGCGACCGAGAACGTCGAGACGCTGACCATCACCGACGTCAATCTCGCCGATCTCGGCTGGGCGCGGGCCGAAGGGACGGTCCGCAACCTGGCCGACCGCCGCTTCGATCTCTACCGGATTGAGTGGGACGAAGGATCGCGCCTTGGCGCCGCTGCGGAGCCCGACGGCCCGGCGCCGCGCAGGGGCCACGGGCCGGGTGGGGGTTAGCCCCGCCACCGCGTCATCGACCGGCCCCGGCCCAGGATCGTGCTGCGGCGCCGATCGCGCGTTGCCCCGCGCCCGCCCGGCCTGCCATACAGGCTGAATGCACGCCCCTGAAATCTCGCCCACCATGTCCGACGCGCTGGTCATCCTGGGGGCGGCCGGCATCGTCATCCCGCTATTCGCCCGGTTCCGCATCACGCCGATCATCGGCTTCATCCTGGTGGGCGTGCTGGTCGGCCCCTACGGCCTCGGCCGGATGGTCGATACCCATCAGTGGCTGTACTGGATCACCATTACCGATGCTGCGCGGCTCGACCCGTTCGCCGAGTTCGGGATCATCCTGCTGCTGTTCACCATCGGGCTGGAGCTGTCGTTCAACCGGCTGTGGGCGATGCGGCGGCTGGTCTTCGGGCTGGGCGCGCTGGAGCTGGTGGTCATCGCCTCGCTGCTGGCCGCGTTCCTGTCCCTGATCGGGCAGCACTGGACCGGCGCGGTCGGCCTCGGGCTGGCGCTGGCGCTGTCCTCCACCGCGCTGGTGCTGCCGATCGCCGGCACCCGCACCCCGGTCGGCCGCGCGGCGCTGGCGATGCTGCTGTTTGAGGATATCGCCATCGTCCCGATCATCTTCATGCTGGGTGCG
>JACIYY010000333.1 GCA_014359685.1 Porphyrobacter sp.
TGTTTGTTGGGGGATCGGCGTGAACGCTCCGGCGCACAGCCTTGCTGGCGGGACAGCGGCTCCCGCGGCGCCCGCCAGGGCGTTCGCGCCATCGCTCGACCGCAAGCGGCTGCAATTCCATCTGGCGCAGATGATCGCCGATTGCGCAGGCCTGTATGGCTGCTTCTGGCTGTGCGCGCTGGCCTATCTGGGCCGCCCGCCGGTGCCGCAGGAGATGCTGTCGGGCCAGCTGCTGCTGCCGATCTTCCTGACCATCGCGATGCACAACCGCACCTATTCGCTGAAATCGCTGACCGATTGGCGGATCGCGACCAGCCGGATGCTGGCCGCGCTGCTGGTGTCCGCGCTGATGCTGACCTTCCTCGCCTATGGCATGAATGTCAGCGCGGTGTTCTCGCGCGTGATCTTCGTCAGCGGAATCGCCACCGCGGCGATGGTGATGGCCGCGACTCGCTGGCTGATCACAGAGCGCGCGCACCGGCTGTGGGGGCCGAGCGCGCTCAACGTGCTGCTGATCGACGCCGGCGGGCCGCCGCTGGTGATCCCCAACACCTATCGCATCGCCGCGCGCGAGCATGGGCTGGAGCCGACGCTGGAGGATCCGCATCTGCTCGACCGGCTGGCCGGTTACCTGCGCAACATGGACCAGGTGATCGTCAGCTGCCCGCAGGAGGAGCGCGCGGCCTGGGCGATGGTGCTGAAGGGATCGGGCGTGCATGGCGAGATCGCCACCCCGCTGGTGCGCGAGATCGGCGCGCTGGGCGTGGTTCACCGCGAGGAGGCCGGAATCTCCTCGCTGCTGGTCTCGGTCGGCGCACTGGGGCTGCGGGCGCGGCTCACCAAGCGGGCGTTCGACATCGCGGTGTCGGTGCTGGCGCTGATCGTGGTGGCGCCGGTGCTGGCCGGGGCGGCGGTGCTGATCCGGCTGGAGGATGGCGGGCCGGTGCTGTTCCGCCAGCGCCGGCTGGGCCGGGGCAACCGCTTCTTCAACATCTACAAGCTGCGCACCATGCGGGTCGAGCAGGCCGATGCCGACGGGCACCGCTCGGCCGCCCGCGACGACGATCGCATCACCCGGATCGGCCGCTTCCTGCGCAAGAGCAGCATCGACGAGCTGCCCCAATTGTTCAACGTGCTGAAGGGCGAGATGAGCATCGTCGGTCCGCGGCCCCACGCGCTGGGTTCGCAGGCCGGCAGCAAGCTGTTCTGGCAGGTCGACAGCCGGTACTGGCAGCGCCACTCGCTGCGTCCGGGGATCACCGGGCTGGCGCAGGTCCGCGGGCTTCGCGGAGCGACCGAGACCGAGAGCGACCTGTCCTCGCGCCTGCTGGCCGATCTCGAATATGCCAGCGACTGGACGATCTGGCGCGACCTGCAGATCCTCCTCGCCACCGCCAGCGTGGTGATCCACGATCGCGCCTACTGACCGGCGGCTTTGCTCTCCCGCCCTGCGAGCCGGTTCGCCTGCCCTTGCCGTGGCGGGTGCGGAGCGCCATCTGGCGGCCGATGGAGACGCCCCGCTTCCACGCGCTGCCCGATGGCCGGCGCCTCGCCTATCGGCTGGCGCAGGGCCGGGGGCCGGCGCTGGTGTTCCTGCCCGGCTACCTCTCCGACATGAGCGGCACGAAGGCGACCGCGCTCGCCGGATGGGCGGCGCAGCAGGGCCGGGCCTGCCTGCTGTTCGATTATTCGGGCTGCGGGCAAAGCCCGGGCAGCCTCGCCGAAGGCACGCCGTCGCGCTGGGCGGCAGAGGCAGCGGCGCTGATCGAGGCGCTGGTGCCCGGCCCGGCGATCCTGATCGGATCGTCGATGGGCGGGTGGCTGATGCTGCTGGCCGGCCGCACGCTCGGCCCGCGCCTCGCCGGGCTGGTCGGCATCGCGGCGGCGCCCGACTTCACCGATTGGGGCTATAGCGAGGCGGAGGTGGCGCGGCTGGCGGCGGGCGAGATGGTGTTGCGCCCCAACCCCTATGGCGCCGAGCCGACGCCGACCCATCCCGGCTTCTGGCGCGACGGGCAGGCGCATCGCCTGCTTGGTGCGCCGATCGCGCTCGATTGCCCGGTGCGGCTGCTGCACGGACAGGCGGATGAGGAGGTGCCGGTGGAGGTCTCGCTGCGTCTGGCGGAACGGCTGACCTCGGCCGACGTGCAGGTCACGCTGGTCAAGGGCGGCGACCATCGGCTGTCGCGGCCCGGCGACATCGCCCTGCTGCTGCGCACCATCGCCGCGCTGGCCGGGGAGGGCTGAGCCGGTGGCGCTGCTGCTCACCGCGCTCGCGCCGGCCCACTCGCGCAGCATCGACGCGCTCGCCCCCGACGCCGCCGCAACCTATCTGGCGCGTCTCGCGCAAACGGAGAAACAACCATGATCCCCCTGTCCGTCCTTGATCTCGTCCCGGTTCGCGAAGGGTCCGGCCCGGCCGAGGCGCTGGCCGAAGCCGGCCGGCTGGCCGCCGTTGCGGAATCCGCCGGCTATCGCCGCTTCTGGGTCGCGGAACATCACGGCACCGACGGCATCGCCGGAGGCGCCACGGCGGTGGTGCTCGCCCATATCGGCCATTGCACGGCCACCATCCGGATCGGCGCGGGCGGGGTGATGCTGCCCAACCACAACCCCTTCGTGATCGCCGAGCAGTTCGGCACGCTCGACGCGCTGTTCCCCGGCCGGGTCGATCTCGGCCTCGGCCGGGCGCCCGGCGCGGCGGGTATTCTGGCCCGGGCGCTGCGCAAGGATCTGAACGAGGCGGCCAACGGCTTCCCGCACGACGTGCTGGAGCTGCGCGCGCTGCTGACGGGCGAGGTCGATCTGCCGATCACCGCGACGCCGGGGCTGGGCGCCGACCTGGACCTGTGGATCCTCGGCTCCAGCCTGTTCGGCGCGCAACTCGCCGCGCAGCTCGGGATGCGCTACGCCTTCGCCAGCCATTTCGCGCCCGAGCAGCTCGATGCCGCCCTGTCGACCTATCGCAGCCAGTTCCGCCCGTCGCCCTCGCTCGATGCGCCCTATGTCATGGCCGGGATGAGCGTGATCACGGCCGAGACCGACCGCGATGCCGAGACGCTCGCCTCCAGCCAGGATCAGGTCTTCGTGCGGATGCGGACCGGCAAGTTCGGCTTGCTGCCCCCGCCGATCCCCGATTACCGCGCCAGCCTGTCGCTCGCCGACCGGGCGATCCTCGACCGGCTCGACCCGGCCCGCGCGGTCGGATCGCCGGCGACGGTGCGCGAACGGATCGCCCGCTTTGTCGAGCGGACGCGGGCTGATGAGATCATCGTGTCGGGGCCGATCTTCGATCCGCTGGCCCGGCAGCACTCGCTGCGGCTGACGCAAGAGGCGCTCCGGGCCGGTTGACGGAACGCAGCCGTGTCCCGGTCGATTGTCGGGATGCGCCCATCATCGGGGATGCACGTGGGGTCGAAGGGAGCGGCAGGAATGGACATCGCGATGCGCGGACAGGGGGAGGCGGAGGCGGCAGCCGGCGGCGGGGATCAGGCCCTGATCGCGGCGCTGCGCGACCACCTCGCCCGCTCGCTGCTGCCCGGCGAGGACCGGATGTCGGCCGGGCAGCTGGACGAAGCCGCCGCCTTCGTGCTGGAGGCCGCGCGTGAGCGCCGCGCGGGCGAGCCGGCGCTGCTGATCCGCTCCGCCCATGCCGGGCGGCGCTTCACCCGGTTCGCCATCATCAACCCCGACATGCCGTTCCTGGTCGATTCGATCGCCGCCGCGATCGCCGCCGAGGGGCTGGCGATCGATCTGCTGGCGCACCCGGTGGTGCCGGTCCGCCGCGACGCGGACGGTCGCCTCACCGCCATTCCGCAGGACGAGGTTGCGGGCGAGAAGCGCGAATCGATCGTCTATCTGGAAACCGCCCGGATCGAGGCCCGGGTCCGCCGCTCTCTGGAGCAGCAATTGCTCAGGATTCTGGCCGATGTCCGCGCTGCGGTGACCGACTGGCCGGCGATGCAGGCCCTGCTGATGGAGGATGCCGACCGGCTGCCCGATCCGGAAGGGGCGGCGCTGCTGCGCTGGCTCGGTTCGGGCATGATGACCCAGCTCGGCCACCTGACCCGCCGCCGCGACGGGGCGCAGGCGCAGGTGCTGGGCATCTGCCGCGAAGGCGAGCGCGAGCTGCTGGCCGAAGACACGGTCGGGCGCGCCTTTGCCTGGTTCGACGGCAGCAGCGGGCCGCAAGGGGCGCCGCCCGGCCGTGCGCCGCTGATCGTCAAGGCCAACCGCACCGCCCGCGTGCACCGCCGGGTCCCGCTCGACCTGTTCATCGTGCCGGTGATCGAGGAGGGGCGGGTCGCGGCCCTGTCGATCCATGCCGGGATCTGGACCAGCGCCGCGCTGGGCACCCCGCCCGACCGGGTGCCGATCCTGCGCCGCCAGCTGGCGACGATCAGGGAACGGCTCGGCGTGCCGCAGGACGGACACGATGCCAAGGCGCTGGTCCATGCGCTGACGGTGCTGCCGCACGACCTCGTCATCGGCTTTTCGGACGCCGACATCGCCCGCGTCGCCACCACCATGATGGCGCTGGTCAACCGGCCGCGGCCGCGTCTGGCGATGGTGGTGGCGCCGTTGCAGCGGCACGTCTTCGCCTTCGTCTGGCTGCCGCGCGACCTGGTCTCGACCGCGATCCGGCAACGCATCCGCGCGCTGCTGGAGAGCGAGACCGGCGCCCTGACGCTCGACTGGAGCCTGCTGGTCGAAGGCGGCGCGCTGGCCATGCTGCGCTTCGTGCTCGATTTCCGCGGTCGCGAGCACCAGCCCGACGAGGCGGCGATCGATGCCCGCCTGCAGGCGATGCTGCGCGGCTGGAGCGACGCGGTCGAGGAGGCGCTGGCCGCCACCGAGGAGCCGGGCCGGGCCGCCGCCCTCGCCACCCGCTATGCCGAGCTGTTCCCCGACGCCTATCGCTCCGCCTATGGCGCCGGGGAGGCGGCGAAGGATATCGCCCGGATGCGCCACCTGGGCACCGCCGACCCGCTGCGCCCGCTGTGCCGCGATGCCCGGCTCTATCGCCATGACCAGGACGGCCCCGAGCGGCTGCGGCTGAAGATCTATCAGCTGGGCGGCGCCATGCCGCTGTCCGACGCGGTGCCGGCGCTGGAGAATTTCGGGTTCCGGGTTCTGGCCGAGATGCCGACCGAGCTTGCCGGACCCGATGCCGGCACGATCCACGATTTCCAGCTGTGCCTGCCCGGCGGCGAGGACGTGGCCGCCCTGCTGGCGCGCTCCGCCCCGATCGAGCAGGCGATTGTCGCGGTCATCAACGGCCGGGCCGAGGACGATGCCTTCAACCGGCTGGTGACCGCCACCGATCTGGTGGCAGGAGAGGCCGACTGGCTGCGCGCGCTCTACCGCTATCTGCGCCAGACCAGCATCGCTTTCACCATCGCCACGGTGGTCGATGCGCTGCGCGCCGCCCCCGCCGTGACCCGCGCGCTGGTCGACCTGTTCCGCCACCGCCACGACCCGGCCTTCGCCGGCGACCGCGAGGCGGCGGCGGCCGAGGCGGAGCAGCGCATCGCCAGCGGTCTGGCGCAGGTTGCAGCGATCAACGACGACCGCCTGCTGCGGCTCTATTGGGCGACCATCGGGGCGGTCGTGCGGACCAACGCCTTCACGCCCGCGGCCGAGGAGGCGCTGGCCCTCAAGCTCGATTCGGCGCGTGTGCCGCAGCTGCCCCGGCCGGTGCCGTGGCGCGAGATCTTCGTCTATTCGCGGCGGCTGGAGGGCATTCACCTGCGCGCCGGCCCGGTCGCGCGCGGCGGGCTGCGCTGGTCCGACCGGCGCGACGATTTCCGCACCGAGGTGCTCGGGCTGATGAAGGCCCAGCGGGTCAAGAACGCGGTGATCGTGCCGACCGGGGCCAAGGGCGGCTTCTACCCCAAGCGCCTGCCCAACCCGGCGCTCGACCGCGATGCCTGGTTCGCCGAAGGGACCGAGAGCTACAGGCTGTTCGTCCGCACGCTGCTGTCGGTAACCGACAACATCGTCGATGGCGCGGTGGTCCATCCCTCGGGCGTGGTGGTCCATGACGGGCCGGATCCCTATTTCGTGGTCGCCGCCGACAAGGGCACGGCCAGCTTCTCCGACATCGCCAACGCGATCGCGCTGGAACGCGGCTTCTGGCTCGGCGATGCCTTCGCCAGCGGCGGCTCCAACGGCTACGACCACAAGGCGATGGCGATCACCGCGCGCGGCGCATGGATCAGCGTGCAGCGCCACTTCCTCGAAATGGGCGTCGATGTGCAGGCCGATCCGGTGCGGGTCGCGGGCTGCGGCGACATGTCGGGCGACGTGTTCGGCAACGGGATGCTGCTGTCGAAGGCGATCCGGCTGGTCGCCGCGTTCGACCACCGCCACATTTTCCTCGATCCCGATCCCGACCCAGAGGCGAGCTGGGCCGAACGCCGCCGCCTGTTCGACCTGCCGCGGTCGAGCTGGGCCGATTATTCGCCCGGCCTGCTGTCCAAGGGCGGCGGCATCTATCCGCGCACGCTCAAGCGCATCCCGCTATCGGCAGAGGCGCGCGCAATGCTGGGGATCGAGGAGGAGGCGCTCGACCCCGACTCGCTGATCGCGGCGATCCTGAGGAGCCCGGTCGACCTGCTGTGGTTCGGCGGGATCGGCACCTATATCAAGGCCGCCAGCCAGTCGCATGCCGATGTCGGCGATCCGGCCAATGACGCGGTGCGGGTCGATGCCGGCGAGGTGCGCGCCAGAGTCATCGGCGAAGGTGCCAACCTCGCCGTGACGCAAGCGGGGCGGATCGCCTTCGCGCTGGGCGGCGGACGGATCAACACCGATTTCATCGACAATTCGGCCGGCGTCGATTGCTCCGACAACGAGGTCAACATCAAGATCGCGCTGGCCGCCGCGCTCCGCTCGGGCGAGCTGACCGAGGCGCGCCGCAACGCGCTGCTGGCGGAGATGACCGAGGAGGTCGCGGCGCTGGTGCTGGAGGACAACCGGCTGCAGGCGCTGGCGCTGTCGATCGCCGAGCGCGGCGGCGCCGGCGCGGTCGCCTCGCAGACGCGGCTGATCGAGACGCTGGAGGATCGCGGCCAGCTCGACCGCCGCACCGAGGGGCTGGCCTCCGGCGAGGAGCTGGGCCGCCGCGCCGCCGAGGGTCGCGGCCTGACCCGCCCCGAACTGGCGGTGCTGCTGTCGACCACCAAGCTGGTGCTGCAGGAGGCGCTCGAAGACAGCGGGATCGCCGCCGATCCGGCCGCCGAGCCGCTGCTGCTGAGCGACTTTCCGGCGCGGATGCACGAGGCCTTTCGCGAGCCGATCCTGGGGCACCGGCTGCGCCCGCAGATCGTGGCGACGGTGATCGCGAACCGGATCGTCAACCGCATGGGGATGGTCCACCCGTTCGAGCTGGCGGAGGAGGAGGGCGCCTCGCTGGCGCAGGTCGGGGCAGCCTTCGTCGGCGCCTGCGAGCTGGTCGGGATCGAGGCGATCTGGCAGGCGATCGACGCCACCGCCATGCCCGAACAGGCGCGGCTGGCGCTGTTCGACCAGGCCGCGCTGGCGCTGCGCGGCCATATGGCGGACCTGTTGCGGACCGGGGGCGGCGCGATGGCCCCGTCGCGGCTGGTGAACGGCCTCGCCCCCGCCGTCGCGCGGCTGATCGACCGGGTCGACGACCTGCTGGCGGCGCAGGCGCGGCTCCATGCCGAAGCGATCGCGCGCACGCTGGTGGAGACCGGCGCGCCGCAGGATCTGGCCGAGCGGGTCGCCCGGCTGTTCGCGCTCGACGGGGCGATCGGCCTTGCCCAGCTGGCGCATGACAGCGGCGTCGATCCGGTGCGGCTGACCAATGCCTTCATCAGCCTGGGCGAGCGGCTGGGCCTCGACTGGGCGCAGTCGCGCGCGGCGATCATGAACCCCTCCGATCCGTGGGAGCGGCTGCTGGTCGCCGGTCTGGCGCGCGATTTCCAGCAGATGCGGCTCGAATTCCTGCGCCGGCTCGGCCCTGCCGAGGGCGACGACAGCCACGATCCGCTGACGCTGATCGAACGCTGGATCGCCGGGCATGACCTGGCGATCGAGCACTTGCGCGCGATGATCACCCGCGCGCAGGCGGCGCCGGCGCTCGCCCCGACGATGCTGGCGCAGATCGCCAGCCAAGCGCGCAACCTGCTGCAGCGATGAGCGGCATCGGCCCGGGCAGCGCCATCGGGCAGGACGGGGCGTGACGCGGGCCGACATCGTCATCGTCGGCAGCGGTCATGGCGGCGCCCGCGCCGCCCTGGCGTTGCGCGAGCAGGGCTTTGCCGGCTCCATCCTGATGATCAGCCGCGACAGCGATCCGCCCTATCGCCGCCCGCCGCTGAGCAAGGATTATCTGGCCGGCACCACGCCGTTCGACGAGATCCTGATCCGCCCGCCCGAGTTCTGGGCCGAGGCCCGCATCGCCCTGCGGCTGGGCACGACGGTCACCCGGATCGACCCGGTCGCGCGCACGCTGTCGGTCGCGCGGGGCGATCCGATCGGCTATTCCACCGTCATCTGGGCCGCCGGCGGCGATCCGCGGCGCCTGTCCTGCCCGGGCGCGCATCTGCCCGGCATCCATACCCTGCGCACCCGCGCCGATGCCGACCGGCTGCGCGAGGAGGCACGCGGGGGCCGCCGGGTGGTGGTGATCGGCGGCGATCATCCGGCGCTGGAGGCGGCAGCGGTGCTGGCACAAGCGGGCTGCGCGGTCGTACTGCTCGAGGCGCGCGAGCGGGTGCTGTCGCACGTCGCGGGCGCGGACCTGTCCCGCTTCCTCGAAGCCGAGCACCGCGCGCATGGAGTCGATCTGCGCTGCGGCGCCACGCTGGCAGCGATCGAGGGCGA
>JACIYY010000334.1 GCA_014359685.1 Porphyrobacter sp.
GTCGTACTGCTCGAGGCGCGCGAGCGGGTGCTGTCGCACGTCGCGGGCGCGGACCTGTCCCGCTTCCTCGAAGCCGAGCACCGCGCGCATGGGGTCGATCTGCGCTGCGGCGCCACGCTGGCGGCGATCGAGGGCGATGCGAGGGTCAGCGGCGTGCGCCTCGACAGCGGCGTGACGATCGCCTGCGACGTGGTGGTGGCCGCGATCGGCATCGTCCCGGCGGTCGGGCCGCTGATCGCCGCCGGGGCGGCGGGCGCCGACGGCGTCGATGTCGACGAATTGTGCCGCACCAGCCTGCCCGATCTCTATGCCATCGGCGATTGCGCCGCCCATGCCAGCCCCTATGCCGACCACAGCGTCATCCGGCTGGAAAGCGTACAGAACGCCCACGACATGGCGGAGGCGGTGGCGCGCACGATCTGCGGCGATCCCCAGCCCTACACGGCGCTGCCGCGCTTCTGGTCCGACCAGTACGACCTCAAGCTGGAAAGCGCCGGGCTGACGCTGGGCCACGACACCACCGCGCTGCGCGGATCGCCGCAGGATCGAAGCTTCTCGCTGTTTTACCTGAAGGCCGGCCGGGTGGTGGCGATCGACTGCGTCAACGCGCCCGAGGACCTCGCCGCAGGCTGCCGGCTGATCGAGGCGGGCACCGTGTGCGATCCGGCCGCGCTGGCCGACCCGGCTACGCCGCTGGGGACCCTGGCGTAAGCCGTTCCAGCGCCCAGCGCGCCGCCTCCGCCACAACGGCATCGCCGTCCTCCAGCAGCGCCGCGACCGGAGCGCGCAGCGCGGGCTCGCCGCTATTGCCGGCGGCGATCAGGCAGTTGCGCACGAAGCGGTTGCGGCCGATGCGCTTGATCGGCGATCCCGAGAACAGCCGGCGGAAGCCCGGCTCGTCGAGCGCGAGGAGATCGGCGAGGCGCGGCGCGGTCAGCTCGGCGCGGGGCAGGAAGGCGCCGTTGCGGGCGGCGGCGCTGGCGAAACGGTTCCACGGGCAGACCGCCAGACAATCGTCGCAGCCATAGATGCGGTTGCCCATCGCGGCGCGGAACTCGTCCGGGATCGGCCCGTCATGCTCGATGGTGAGGTAGGACAGGCAGCGCCGGGCATCGAGGCGATAGGGCGCGGGGAAAGCGGCGGTGGGGCAGGCATCCTGACAGGCGCGGCACGATCCGCAGCGATCGGCATGGGGCGCATCGGGCGCAAAGGGCAGCGTGGTATAGATCGCACCCAGAAACAGCCAGCTGCCGTGCTGGCGGCTGACGAGGTTGGTGTGCTTGCCCTGCCAGCCGATCCCCGCCGCCTGCCCCAGCGGCTTTTCCATCACCGGCGCGGTGTCGACAAACACCTTCAGCGCAACCTCCAGCCCCGCCGTTTCAGCCTCCGCCACCAGCCAGCGGGCGAGCGCCTTCAGCGCCTTCTTGACCGTGTCGTGATAGTCGCTCCCCTGCGCATAGACCGAGATCCGCGCCCGCGCCCGCGCATCGGCCAGCGCCAGCGGATCGCGATCGGGCGCGTAGCTCATCCCCAGCGCGATCACGCTGCGCGCCTCGGGCCACAGGCTCTGCGGCCCCTGCCGCTGCCCGGCGCGGGTGGCCATCCATTCCATCCCGCCATGCCCGCCGTCAGCGATCCACTGGTGCAGCCGGCGCGCGCGCACCGGATCGTCGGCGGCCGGCGCGATCCCGCAGGCGACGAAGCCCAGCGCGCGCGCGCGGACCGCGAGGCGGGCCTTCAAATCGTCGAGCACTGCCGCTGCATCCATGCGTTCAGCTAGGGACCGGCCTTGGCAGGGGCAATGGACGGCGGCACCATTCAGGTGCGGTTCGGGCCGGGTGCGGCAGGGTTGCGCGATGACCGTCCCCGTCGCTGCCCGACGCGCCGCCCTGCGCTGGATCGCCGCCGGCGCGGCCCTGCCGCTGCTGCCCGGCTGCGGCCGCGCGGCCGAGGCAAGGGACTTCCCCGTGCAGATGAGCGACGCAGCCTGGCGCCAGCGGCTGTCGCCGGCGCAGTTCGCGGTGCTGCGGAACGAGGCGACCGAGCGGCCCTATTCCTCTCCGCTGGACCGGGAGAAGCGCGCCGGCACCTATCACTGCGCCGGGTGCGGCAACGCTTTGTTCGCCAGCACCACCAAATTCGACAGCGGCACCGGCTGGCCCAGCTTCTTCCGCCCCCTGCGCGGCGCGGTCGGCACCGCAACCGATTTCAGCCTCGGCATCCCGCGCACCGAGGTCCATTGCGCCGAGTGCGGCGGCCATCTGGGCCATGTGTTCGACGACGGCCCGCGCCCGACCGGCAAGCGCTATTGCATGAACGGCGTGGCGATGACCTTCCGCGCCGGCTGACACGCGCCGGCGGGCTGAGCGGATCGCGGCGGCCATCTGGTGCGGGCGGCGGGATTCGAACCCGCACGGGCAAGGCCCAGGGGATTTTAAGTCCCCGGCGTCTACCATTCCGCCACGCCCGCGCCTGTAACCTGTTTGACCCTGCCGCCTGCCCTCTTCGTTCCTGAGCGGCCAAGGCGGCCATAGCCCCCTCGTCGGGGGACGGTGGGCCACGGATCTAGCCCGATCGCGGCTGACCTTCCAGTATTTACGGCCAAGGCTTACGGCGGCCAGCCACGGCCTCGACCCGTTTCGTTGCCGCCCTGCCGGCCGCGCCCTCCCGCTCGCCGGCTGCGCCCGCCGGGCTGCTGAAGCGGCTTACGGGCCAGCCGCTGCGGCATCGCCCCGGCTGGTCGCCGCCTCCTCCAGCCATCCGCCGGTGAAGCCCAACCGCTCCAGCCCGCGGCGGATATGCGGGTTGCGGCGCATCACCTGCCATACCAGGCCGCTGCGGTGGTTCTCCATCATGGCGAGGATCGGCCCCTGGTCGATGCCGAGATGGTCACGCGCGATCCAGCCGCGCTGCGGATCGACCGTCCCGGTGGGGCTGCCCGCATCGACGAAGGTGTAGCTGGGGTTGAAGGCGTCCTTGAAGCCGTAGCGCGTGTAGAGCGCGTCGCCATGGGCGTCCCGCATCGCCATCAGCGCGGGGATCGTCACCTCGGGCGCGAAGGGGACCGATCCGCCCGCTGCGGTGGGCACGATGGTTCCGTCATCCACCACCCGCTCGGCACTGACCCCGCGCGCGGCATAGCCCATGAAGCTGCGCGGTTTGCCGTTGACGAGGCGGCCATTGCCCGCTGCGGTCGGCCCGTCCGAAGCGGTCCAGCCCCAGATGTCGCCCGAATAGCCGATCCAGTCATTGGGATTGTCCGCCCCATAGGCGCGCTGGCTCAGCGTCGCGCGCCGGCTGTTCTCGAAATAATCGATCCCCTTGGCGCGCATGAAGGCATCCTGGATGCCCCGGAAGTCGATCCAGACATGGCTGTACTGGTGCCCGAACAGCGGCTCGAACTGGAGGTGCTCGTAACCGTAATAGGGACCCCAATCCTCCTCCAGCCGCGCGGCCCAGCCATTGTCCCAGGCCCCCTTGCCGACCGGATGCGTGGGTGATCCGGCGGCGAGAATGTAGATCAGCATCCCCTCATTATAGCCGACCCAGTCATGCGTGCCGAAATCGCCGCCCTGCCCGCGTTCGGGATACCAGCCCATCGCGATCGCCTCCGGCCCGCCCCCATTGGCCGAAGGGATCGCGCTGTTGCGGCGCTGCACGAAGGTCCAGTCGACGCGGGCATAGATCTGCTCGGCGAGGTCGCGGATCTCGGCCTCGACGGCGGTGTCGCCATCGAAATAGCTCTGCGCGAACAGCACGCCGCCCAGCAGCAGCGCGGTATCGACGGTGGAAAGCTCGGTCTCGCCGCGCCGCGTTCCGTCTTCGTTGGTGAGGAAGTGGTAGAAGAAGCCCTTGTGGCCGGTGACGCCCGAAGGCGCCGGCCCTTGCGGGGCGTTCCAGTAGAAGGAGAGGCAATCGCGCGTCCGCCGGGCCGCCTCCTCGCGCGGGACATAGCCGCGCTCGGCGCCGATGCCGAAGGCGGTGAGCGCGAAGCCGGTGGCGGCGATCGAGGAGAACGGATTGCTCGGCCAGCGATCGGGCGCGAGGCACCGCTCGCGATCGGTGGTCTCCCAGAAATAGGCGAAGGTGCGGCGGGTCAGGTCCTCCGCGAAGGCCTGCTGGTCGGCTGCGACAGGCGGGCCAGCGGGCGGCGATGGCGGCGCAGCGAGACGCGCGGGCTGGGGCGCGCAGGCGGCCAGGGCCAGCATGCACGGCAAGGCGGCGGCGGCAAGGCGGATCATCGACGGTGCTCCTTCACCAATCGGCCGCAGCCCGCACGACACGGGCCGCAGCCGAGGATACCGGCGTCAGAACGAGAACCCGGCGGTCAGCTTCAGCGTGCGCGGCGGATAGCCGCCGGTGCCAAAGCCGGTGCGCTCGCCGAAGATCGTCGGCGAGTCGGCCGTGCGGGTGGTGTCGTTCGCATTGCCGTTGAACTGGGTCCAGTTGGCCTCGTCCAGCACGTTGATGACGTCCATCCTCAGGCGCAGCCGCGCCGTCTCGGATGCAAACCGCAAGGGTATGTATTTGGTCAGCGCCAGGTCGAGCTGGTGGATCCAGCCGCTATCCACCACCGTCCCGAGCACATCGCGAGCGAACGGCGGCTGCTCGGGGGTGTAGATGCCCTTGATGAACTCAGGGGACTGGACCAGCAGCCGGCCCGACACGGTGAAGCCGGCGACCGTATCGACCGCGCCGGTGGTGACCCAGCGATGCCTGGGGACGCCGCTGGAGCGGACCATGGGCGCGACCTCGGCGCTGGGGAAATCGAGGAAGAACTGGCCCCCGCCGGGCACGTTCTCCTCCGCCTCCATATAGGTGTAGGTGGAGGTGAGGCTCCAGGGCGAGAACTCGGTGTAGCGCTTGTCGATCTTGATATGCGCGGCATCCTCGTTGGTCCTGCCGCCATTGGTGCCGATGATGATGCTGCCCCAGCCCGGCGGTGCCGAGCCGAACGGGGAATTCTGCGGCCCGTCGGGCGGGAAGAAGCTGCCGTCGGGAAGGCGGTTGCCGAGCAGATAGGTGAAGATGTCGCGGCCCTGGATGTGGCGGTAACCGACCTCGACCTCCAGCAGGTCGAACCGGCCGCGCACGCCCAGGCTGAACTGGTCCGAATAGGGCACCTTCAGATCGTTGTCGATGAACCGCAGCTCGCGCCCGCCGGAGGGGATCACCAGCCCGGCGAGCAATTGGTCGCGGCCGGCCTGGGTGAGATAGACCGGATCGAACACCAGGCAGGTGGACGAGAGCGGCTGGCAGTCGCGCAGCGGGTCGCCGTTCTGGAACTGGAAGGACCGCGTCGCGTAGGCCCCCTGCTGGATCTCCTGCTGCAGGAAATCGAACTGGCTGCGGTCGTAGGATCGGCCGTAGCCGCCGAACAGGACGAACCTGCCCTCCTCGTCGATCTCGTAGGAGAAGCCGATGCGCGGCTGGATCGCCCCGGTGAACGCCTCGCGCTCTCTGCCGGTGGAGATGAAATCGCGGATGTCGTAATCGGCGTTGACCAGATTGGGGTAATTGGCCGGCGATACCGCCGCCACCGAGGCGGGGTCGTGGACGTAATCGAGATAGGCGGGCGTCTCCTCGTAATCCCAGCGGACGCCGAGATTGAGGGTCAGCCGCTCGGTCACCTCCCAATCGTCCTGAATGTAAATGCCGAACTGGAAATTGTCGGATTCGACGATGGGGTCGCCGGCGCCGGTCAGCGCCCCGAACTGGAGGCGATAGGGCCGGGTGTCGTTGAAGCCGTCGCCAAATGCGGCGTTGAAGGTGTATTGCGGGTTGAAATTGTTCTGTTCGAGCGTGGAGAGCGTGATCCACCGCGCCTTGACGCCGGCCTTCAGCGTGTGCCCTTCGGTGCCGGTCCAGGTGAAGTCGTTCTGGACGGTCCAGCCTTCCTGCCCCTTGTCCTGATATCCGGCGCCGCCGCCGAATGCCAGGATGCGGCCGTTTGTGCCGTTCTCGAAGATGAAGCCCGGCTCGAAGCTGGTCGGGGTCGGCGCCCACGAGACATCCTCGTAAGACACCTTGAAATCGTTGATCCAGTTGTCGTTGGTGCGCTCGTAGCGGAACACGCCGCGCAGCTCCTCCACCTCGGTGACGGAGAAATACTCCTCCGCAGTGGGGCCGTCGTCGCCGTTCTCGCTGGTCTCGTCACGATACTTGACCGAGAGCTGGAACAGGTCGCGGTCGGTGGGCACGAAATCGAGCTTGCCGAAATACAGGTCCGACTTCAGCTCGTCGACGGCGGCGCCGAAATAGCCCTGATATTCGGGCGGCAGCGCGCTCGCCGCCAGGCCGGCCCCGGGGGTGATCGTATAGGGCGTGTCGATCCGCTTGCCTTCATAGGTGGCGAAGAAGAACAGCGTGTCGGGGATGATCGGCCCGGCCAGCGCGCCGCCGAACTGCATCTCCTTGCTGTCCACCTTGCCCGACGGGTTCGGCCCCTCCGTCTCCGAAGGCCGCGCCGCGCGCAGGTCCTGGTTGGTGTAGTCGAAGAAGCCTTCGCCCTCGAACCGGTTGGTGCCCGAGCGCGTCACCGCAGTGATGGCGACCGAACTGACCTGGTCGAACTCGGCCTTGTAGTTGGAGCTGAGCACGCGGTATTCGCTGATCGCGAGCTGCGGGAACGGGTTGCCGGGCGATGTGTCCTGCCCGGTGATCCCGCCGCGCAGCACGTAATCCTTCTGGCTGATGCCATCGATGAACACGTTGACCGAATTGGCGCTCTGCGCCCCGCCCCTGATCCGGGTATTGCCCCCATCCTCGGTGATGAACTGAACGCCGGGCGCAGTATCGGCGAAGGCGAGGAAGTTGCGGTTGATTTGCGGCAGCAGTTCGATCTCGCGCCGGGTGACGGCATCGCCCACCTCCGCGCCCTCCAGCGTGCGCAGCCGCGTGCCGATGACCAGGATCGTGTTCGGCGAGTCCGCGCCCGCAGCCTCGGCACCCGGCGCGGCACCGGGCGCGGCCGGCTCTGCGCCGGCAGCCGGCCCGGGGGCGAGCTCGCCGAGGTCGAAATCGAGCACCGCGTTCTGCGCGACCTGCAGGTCGAACTCGTCGGTCTGGCGCACGCCGTCGGCCGTGGTGATCTCGAGCCGGTAGGTGCCCGGGCGCAGCGAGGCGAAATTGTAGCGGCCGTCCGCGCCGACCTGCACGGTCCGGCTGACGCCGGTCGCCACCTCGATCGCGGTGACCTGCTGGATCGCGCTGTCGCCGGTGATCCGCCCGCGCAGCGACGCGCCGACCTCCTGCGCATGCACGGGCGCCGGCATGGCGATGCCGATGGTGATGGCGCCGAAGCCCGCACCGAGCAGCAGCGCTGCGGCGATTCGACGGGTGGCAGACGACCGCGCGGGCCGCATGGAATGCCGCATCTTTTCTCTCCCTCACGCCCCTCTCCCTCACGCGGGGTCGGGGCGGGCTGCATCGGTCGGCGCTGGACTCGGGCCGTTACCGCATCTTGTATCTGCTCTGTTAATGCCCGTATAGCCGGTGCTGAAGTGCGAATCCAAGGAGATACCGCCGCTTTCGCGGTGTCTGCGGCAGATTTGGCACAGTCGGGAGAGCGGACATGAAGCGGCTTTGCGGTGCGCTCG
>JACIYY010000335.1 GCA_014359685.1 Porphyrobacter sp.
GTCATCCTTGTTGCTGGAGCGGGGGCACGGACCGGCGGCGGCGGAGGATGCGCCGCGCCGGGGCGGGGGTGCGGCCGGGGAGACCGGCGCGCCGGCCTGCTAGCCAGCCGCGCGCGCCAACTCAATACATGTGCTGCCCGCCATTGATCGACAGGGTCGAGCCGGTGACGAAGCCGGCATCCTCGGAGGCGAGGAAGGCCACCCCGCGCGCGATCTCGTGGGCATGGCCGAGCCGGCCGACCGGTATTTTGGCGACGATCTTCTCCATCACATCGGCGGGCACCGCGGCGACCATGTCGGTGTCGATATAGCCGGGCGCGATCGCGTTGGCGGTGACGTTGAAGCGCGCCCCTTCCAGCGCCAGTGCCTTGGTGAAGCCGTGGATGCCGCTTTTCGCCGCGGCATAGTTCACCTGGCCGTATTGGCCGGCCTGGCCGTTGATCGAGCCGATATTGATGATCCGGCCCCATTTGCGGTCCTTCATGCCGGGAAAGCACGCCTTGGCCATGTTGAAGCAGCCGCCGAGATTGACGCGCATCACGTCGTCCCAGTCCTCGTAGCTCATCTTGAGCAGGGTGCCGTCGCGGGTGATGCCGGCATTGTTGACCACCACGTCGATCGGCCCGACCTCCTCCTCGACCTGACGGCAGCCGGCCAGAGTCGCCTGATGGTCGCCGACGTCCCAGCGATAGACGGGAATGCCGATTTCCTCCGCGCAGGCGCGGGCCTTGCTCTCATTGCCGGCGTAATTGGCGACGACGGTGAAGCCCCCGGCCTTCAGCGCCTCGCAGATGGCCCGTCCGATGCCCCTCGTGCCGCCGGTGACGATTGCGATGCGTGCCATGGTCTGTCCTCTGCTTGGGCTGTCCGACGAGGACCCGACAGTAGTTTGACAGAGGCGGCGCGCAACGGGAAAGCCGGCTCAAGGTGCATTTTATGCAATCGCGAGATGAGCGGCCTCGCACCTGCACAGGGGCGGCGGGGCGAAGCGGGCGCGCCGCCTAGAAGCGGAACTGGGTGCCGATATAGACCGCCTGGCTGTCCGCTTCCGCGCCGCGCTGGAGCGGGGCGAGGCGATCATGCTCCTGCGAGTAGCGGATGCCGGCGGTGACGTCGAGGTTGCGGGTCAGCCGATAGCTGCCGGCGACGTCCAGCGTCTGCTGCGTTGCGACATCGCCCGGACCGGCATCGGCAATCATCCCGTCCGCGCGCTCGCTGGCAATTCGCGCGGCGAATCGGCTTTCCTCGCGCGCGCCGCGTGTGGGGCGGAAGTCCGACAGGTTGGGGATCGGCGCCTCCGACAGGCTCGGCGACAGCCCGCTGGCCTTGGGCGTGACCTGGGCGAAGGTCTGGTAGCCGCGCGCGAGGCCGAGATTGTAGCGGGTCGAGCCCAGCCGGATCCCCGGCGAACCGCCCGCGATCTTGTCCTGCGCCGCCTCTGCGGCCGAGCGCAGCGACAGCGCCCGCGCCTCGTCGGCATCGACCCGCACCGCGACGGTCAGGGTGCGGCCGGGACGGGTATCGACGCCGGCCGGGGTGAAGCGCTTGAGCCGGCCCATCGCGCCCTCGCGCTCGGCGATGAAGCGGGCCAGTTGCGGGTCGACCGAGGCGGGCGTCAGCATCGCGGCGCGATGGACTCGCGGGCCGATGCCGGTCGGCTCGAACGCCCCGACCGCCCACGCGGCGGTGGGGATCAGCGACAGTGCCGCCGCGATGGCGACACTCGCTTCGAGGAAGCGCCCCTGCCCTGCCCTGTTCCGTATCACCAGAATCGGCCCCTTGTGCATCGGCCACGCCGACGCGTTCCCCGCACCTTTGACTCCCGCCGTGGTTAACGGTTCCTTGACCGCGCCCCCCGATTCGGCAGACTTGCGGCGGTCTAGACCATGTCCGGCCGGTTTGACAGCGGCGAGCGGCGCCGCTGCCCCGGATCCCGGCCCGAGTGTTGCGCCGACCCCACAGAACAGGCTGACACGACGCAGGCCGGCCAGAGCGCCCGCAGCCGGGGCCTGGTTCACCGGGTTCAGTGGCCGTTCAACCGCCTGCCGGGCATGAGCGGCGATGCCGCCGGCGCGCTGCGGGGCCGCTCCCTTGCCGGGGCGGCGCGGACCGCTATAGAGGCGCATCCGTGCCGGCGGCCCGCCGCCGCTGCGCGCCGTTTCGACAGGATTGCCCATGCCCTTGCTTGCCCGCTCCGTCTCCCCCCGGCACCCGCGCCGCCACCTCCTCGCGCTGGCGCCGATCGCCGCGCTGGCGGCCTGCGGCGGGGGCAACGAGCGGCCCGAAGCCGATATCGCCGCCGCACAGGTGACCACGATCGGGGTCAATTCCTACCTCTGGCGCGCCAGCCTGGAGGCGCTGTCCTTCATGCCGCTGGCGCAGGCCGACAGCGCCGGCGGGGTGATCGTCACCGACTGGTATGCCAATCCCGACAATCCGGGGGAGCGGGTCAAGGTCACGGTCTCGATCCTCGACCAGGACCTGCGCGCCGATGCGCTGCGGGTGGTCGCCAGCCGGCAGGTCAACCAGAACGGCACCTGGGTGGCGGCGCCGGTGCAGGCCGCCACCGTGCAGCGGCTGGAGGACATCATCCTGACCAAGGCGCGCGACCTGCGCCGCTCCGCAATCGGCTGATCGCCACGGACGGGGGGCCCACAGTGACCGACGCGCGGTTCGATCCGGCACACGCTGACCTGCGCTGGCAGCGCGCCTGGGACGCGGCCCGCTGCTTCGAGGCGGACAGCGCCAGCGCGCGGCCCAAGCGCTATGTGCTGGAGATGTTCCCGTATCCCTCGGGGCGGATCCATATCGGCCATGTCCGCAACTACACGATGGGCGACGTGCTGGCCCGTTACCGCCGGATGCGCGGGGACGAGGTGCTGCACCCGATGGGCTGGGATGCCTTCGGGATGCCGGCGGAGAACGCGGCGATGGAACAGGGCGTCCACCCGGCCGGCTGGACCCATGCCAATATCGCCGCGATGAAGGCGCAGCTGCGGCGGCTGGGCTTCGCGCTCGACTGGTCGCGGGAATTCGCCACCTGCGATGCCAGCTATTACGGGCACGAACAGGCGCTGTTCCTCGACCTCTACGAAGCCGGGCTGGTCTATCGCCGGGCGAGCGCGGTCAACTGGGACCCGGTGGACCGGACCGTGCTCGCCAACGAGCAGGTCATCGACGGGCGCGGCTGGCGCTCGGGCGCGGTCGTGGAAAAGCGCCAGCTCGACCAGTGGTTCCTCAGGATCACCGCCTTCGCCGAAGAGCTGCTCGACGGGCTGGGCACGCTGGAGCGCTGGCCCGAAAAGGTGCGGCTGATGCAGGAGAACTGGATCGGCAAGTCGCAGGGGCTGGCGTTCCGCTTCGCGCTGTCCAATGGCGAGAGCGTGGAGGTCTACACCACGCGGCCGGACACGATCTTCGGCGCCAGCTTCGTCGCGGTCGCCCCCGACCACCCGGTCGCGCAAGGCGTGGCCATGAACAATTGCGAGGCGGCCCGCTTCAACCACCGGTGCAAGCAGGGCGGGACGAGCGCCGCGGAGGTTGAAACGGCCGAGAAGCTGGGCTTCGACACCGGGCTCGGCGCGCGCCACCCGTTCACCGGCGCCTACCTGCCGGTGTTCATCGCCAATTTCGTGCTGATGGATTATGGCACCGGCGCGGTGATGGGCGTGCCCGGCCATGACGGCCGCGATTTCGACTTTGCCAGCAAATACGGCCTGCCGATCCTGCGGGTCGTCGCGCCCTCCGCCGACGCGGCCGACGCGCCGATGACCGAGGCCGAGCCGGGCGACGCCGTGCTGGTCCATTCGGGCTTCCTCGACGGCATGGGCGTGGAGGAGGCCAAGCGCGCGGTGATCGCCCGGGCGGAGGCCGAAGGCTGGGGCGAAGGCAAGACGGTCTGGCGCCTGCGCGACTGGGGCGTGTCGCGCCAGCGTTACTGGGGCACGCCGATCCCCTTCATCCATTGCGCCGCCTGCGGCGTGGTCCCGGTGCCGAGGGACCAACTCCCCGTCACGCTGCCCGAGGACGTTGACTTCTCCGCGCCCGGCAATCCGCTCGAACGCCATCCCACCTGGAAGCACGTCGCCTGCCCGCAATGCGGCGCGGCCGCGCAGCGGGAGACCGACACGCTCGACACCTTCGTCAATTCCAGCTGGTATTTCCTGCGCTTCGCCAGCCAGCCCGCCGACCGGCCGTTCGACCCCGACGAGGTCGCGCAATGGCTGCCGGTCGATCAATATATCGGCGGGGTCGAGCACGCGATCCTGCACCTGCTCTATGCCCGCTTCTGGACCCGCGCGCTGGCCGTCTGCGGGAAGATCTCCGTGCAGGAGCCCTTCGCCAGCCTGTTCACCCAAGGCATGGTCACGCACGAGACCTATCGCGCCGGCGACGGCAGCTGGCTGTCGCCCTCGGAAGTGCGCCGCGAGGGCGACGATTACCTGCGGATCGAGGACGGCAGCCCGGTGACGCTCGGCCGCATGGAGAAGATGTCCAAGTCGAAGAAGAACGTGGTCGACCCGGACACGATCGTCGAGCGCCATGGCGCCGATGCGGTGCGCTGGTTCATGCTCAGCGACAGCCCGCCCGAACGCGACCTGCCGTGGTCGGACAGCGGGATCGAGGGCTGCGCCCGCTTCGTCCAGCGGCTGTGGCGGCTGTTCGGCCAGTTCGACGCTGCGGCCGAGGGCGAGGACCGGGCGCTGGCCCGCAAGACCCATCGGGCGATCGCCGCCACCGCCGAGGATATCGAGGGGCTGGCCTTCAACAAGGCGGTGGCGCGGATCTACGAACTCGCCTCCGCGATCGAGAAGGCGCCGCCTTCGGCCGACCGCAGCGCCGCGATCCGCACGCTGCTGCTGCTCGCCGCGCCGATGATGCCGTATCTGGCGGAGGAAGGCTGGGCGGCGATGGGCGGCAGCGGACTGGTCGCCAACGCCGCCTGGCCCGAGGTCGATCCGGCGCTGCTGGTGGAGGACGAGGTGACCATCGCCGTGCAGGTCAAGGGCAAACTGCGCGACACGCTGACCGCGCCCCGGGGGCTGCCGCAGGCCGAGCTGGAGGCGCTGGCGCTGGCCAGCGAGAAGGTCCAGCGGTCGCTCGACGGAGCGGCAATCCGCAAGGTGATCGTGGTGCCCGACCGGCTGGTCAATATCGTCGCATGAGAATCGCGGCGGCCCTGCTGCTGGCGCTGGCGCTGCCCGGCTGCGGGCTCCAGCCGCTCTATGCCGGCGGCGGCAGCGGCGCGGTGGCGCAGGCGCTGGCGGCGGTCGAGGTGCCCCCGATCGAAGGGCGCGAGGGCTGGCTGGTCCGCAACGCGCTCAACGACCAATTGGCGCAGGCCGGCGGCGCGGCGGCGGGCGCGCCGCGCTATCGCCTCGACGTGCTGCTCGACGACGACCTCGAAGGGCTCGGCCTGCTGACCGATGCCACGATCGGGCGCGAGCGGCGGACGCTGCGCGCGCGCTATCAGCTGGTCGACCTGTCGAGCGGCACGATCGTGCTCGACGCCAGCGCCGGCTCCGATGCCGGGATCGACGTGGTGTCGAGCGAATATGCGACCATCGCCGCCGAGCAGACCGCGCTCGAGAATCTAGCCCGCGAGGTCGCCGGCCAGATCGTCACCCGGGTGAGCGTCGCGCTGCGCGCGGCCAATGGCGGCGCCCTGCCCCCGGCTCCGCCCGCCCCCGGCTCCGACACGCCCCCCGAACCGCTGCCCGATTCGCTCCCCGACGCGCCGTGAAGGCGACGCAGAAGGACTTTCCGGCCGCCGCTGCGGCGATCGCCCGCACCCTCGCCATCGCGTTCTTCTGCGGCCCCGACGAGGCCGGCGCCTCGGCCGCCGCCGCCCGCCTCGCCGCGATGCTGCCCGAGCCCGGCGAGCGCGTCGAGCTGAGCGGCGCCGAGCTGCGCGCCGATCCGGTGCGGCTGGGCGACGAGGTGCGCTCGAACTCGCTGTTCGGAGGGGCGCGGCACCTGCTGGTCCGCGCCAATGGCGACGAGGCGCACGATGCCGTGCAGATCCTGTGCGAGCTGATCGATACGGGCGAGGCGCGCGGCGCCAGCCCGGTGCTGATCACCGCCACCGCCGCCACCGACAAGGCGCGCACCGCCAAGCTGCTGGCCCCCCGCGCCGATGCGCTGGTGGCGATGTTCTATCCGCCGGACCTCAGGACCATCGCGGCCGAGGTCCAGCGCATGAGCGGGGCGGCGGGGATCAAGCTGGGCGAGGATCTGGCCGAGCGGATCGCCCGCGCGGCTGGCCTCGACGTGCGGCTGGCGCAATCGGAGGTGACCAAGCTGGCGCTCTATCTCGATGCCACGCCGATGGCGCCCAGGCAGGCCGACGCCGATGCGCTCGACGCGATCGGCGCGCGGACCGAGGAGGACGGGGTGGCCCCGCTGGTCAATGCCGTGCTGTCGGCCGAGACCGGCCGGCTGGCGGCCGAGCTGCGCCGGCTGCACGATGTCTCGCTGAACCCGGTGACGGTGGTGCTGGCGCTCGAACGGCGGGCCGTGCAGCTGGTGCAGCTGAGCGCCCGGCTGGGGCGCGGCGGCCGCATCGCCGAGCTGCTGGAGGCCGAGCAGCGGGCGCGGCGCATCCCGTGGCGCGACCGCCGCGACCTGGAGGTGCAGCTGCGGCGCTGGAATGCGGCGGCGCTGGAACGGCTGGTGGAACGCCTCGCCGCGCTCCACCGCACGCTTTTGACCAACAGCCAGTCGGCCGAGCTGATGCTGGTGCAGGAGCTGGTGATGATCGCCCGCTTCGCCGGGCAGCGGCGCTGACCTCGCGGGCAGGTGGCTGTTTTTGGGACATCCTGCCCGTCGCACGATGATGATGATGGCCGCGCCGCCGCGGATCGGGTATGCAGAGGCGTTCACCGGCGCAGGGGCCGGTGGGTGTTGGGGGATCG
>JACIYY010000336.1 GCA_014359685.1 Porphyrobacter sp.
CGTGTCCAGGTTAATTTTGACCGCAAGATACTGGAAGCTCCTCCCGAGTTCTTTCCGACGGCGCATCGCCGACTACACCTCGATCAACGAGATGGTCCCGCACGGCTATGCGCGCGATCTGGCGCAGGCCGGCGAGCAGGCGATCAATGCCGGGGTCGACATGGACATGCAGGGCGCGGTGTTCATGGAGCACCTCGGCCAGTCGCTCGCAGCCGGGCGCGTCGACATGGCGCAGATCGACCGCGCGGTGCGGCGGATCCTGGAGATGAAATACCGCCTCGGCCTGTTCGAGGACCCCTACCGCTATGCCGACCAGGCCCGCCAGGAGGCGACGCTCTACCGGCCCGAATTTCTCGAGGCGGCGCGCGACGTGGCGCGCAAGTCGATGGTGCTGCTGCGCAACGAGGGCGGGGTGCTGCCGATCGCCGCCAATGCCCGCAGCATCGCGCTGATAGGGCCGCTGGCCGACAGCAAGGCCGACATGATCGGCAGCTGGTCCGCGGCCGGCGACCGGCAGACCCGCCCCGTCACGATCCTGGAAGGCCTGCGCGCCCGCGCGCCAGAGGGCGTGACCATCGCCCATGCGCGCGGCGCCAGCTATGCGTTCGAGGATGAGGGCAGCACCGAAGGCTTCGCCGAAGCGCTGGCCCTGGCGGCGCGTTCGGACCTCATCATCGCCGCGATGGGGGAGCGCTGGGACATGACCGGAGAGGCCGCCAGCCGCACATCGCTCGACCTGCCGGGCAACCAGCAGGCGCTGCTCGAAGCGCTGGTGGCCACCGGCAAGCCGGTGGTGCTGGTGCTGCTGAGCGGCCGGCCCAATTCGATCGAGTGGGCCGCCGGGCACGTCCCCGCGATCCTCCACGCTTGGTATCCGGGCACGATGGGCGGCCACGCGGTCGCCGACGTGCTGTTCGGCGACTACAACCCCTCTGGCAAGCTGCCGGTGACCTTCCCGCGCACTGTCGGCCAGGTGCCGATCCATTACGACATGAAGAACACCGGCCGGCCGATCGAGCTGGGCGAGGCGAACGCCAAATATGTCTCGCGCTATCTCAACACGCCCAACGATCCGCTCTACCGCTTCGGCCACGGCCTCAGCTATACCAGCTTCTCCTATTCGCCGGTCACGCTGAGCGCGCCGGGCATGGGGCCGGGCGGGACGATCACCGCCAGCGCCACCATCACCAATACCGGCGCGCGCGCCGGCGAGGAGGTCGTCCAGCTCTATGTGCGCGACCTGGTCGGCTCGGTCACCCGGCCGGTGCAGGAATTGAAGGGGTTCGAGAAGATCGCGCTGGCGCCGGGCGAAAGCCGCACCGTGCGCTTCACCCTTGCCCCCGCGGACCTCGCCTTCACCCGGGCCGACATGTCGTATGGCTGGGAACCGGGCGAGTTCCAGCTGTGGATCGCCCCGCGCTCGGGCGCGGACGCGGCCGCACCGGTCACCTTCACGCTGTCGGACTAGGCCGGTGATGCGCGCCCTCTTCCCGCTCGCAGCCGCCCTCGCCCTCGCCCTCGCCGGATGCGCCACGCCGGGCGCATCCTTGGCCGCCGCCGATGCCGCTCCGGCGGCCGAGCCGCGCCGGCCGAACATCATCTTCATCATGTCCGACGATCATGCCCAGGCGGCGATCTCGGCCTACGGCTCGGACATCTCGCGTCTCGCCCCGACCCCCAATATCGACCGGATCGCCGCCAATGGCGCACTGTTCGAGAACAGCTTCGTCACCAATTCGCTGTGCGGGCCGAGCCGGGCGACGATGCTGACCGGCCTGTTCAGCCATATGCACGGCTTCACCCGCAACGGGCAGAGCTTCGACAATGCCTCGTGGAACTGGGTGCGCGAGCTGGGCCAGGCCGGCTACCAGACCGCCTTGTTCGGCAAGTGGCATCTCAATGCCTCGCCCGAAGGGGCCGGCATCGGCACCTGGGCGGTGCTCGACGACCAGGGCAAGTATTACAACCCCGACATCATCACCCCCGCAGGGCGCAGCGTGGTGGAAGGCTACGCCACCGACATCACCACCGAGATGAGCCTGCGCTGGCTGGAGGAGGAGCGCGCCCCCGACCGCCCGTTCGCGCTGCTCATCCACCACAAGGCGCCGCACCGCAACTTCATGCCCGCGATCCGCCATGTGCAGACCTACCTTGGCACCGAATTTCCGGTGCCGACCAATTATTTCGACCATTACCAGGGCCGTCCCGCCGCCGCCGCGCAGGAGATGACCATCTACCGCGACATGTACGAAGGCCACGACCTCAAGATGACCACCGCGGTCGGCTCGACCCAGTTGCGCTACGATCCGTGGCCCGACGATGTCGCGCGGATGACCGACGCACAGCATGACGCGTTCTTCGGCGCGCTCCAGCCGGAAAACGACGCGATGAACGCCGCCGAGATGAGCGAGCGCGAGATGGCGCTGTGGAAATACCAGCGCTACATGGACCAGTATCTGGGCACCGTCGCAGCCGTGGACGAGAGCGTCGGGCGGGTGCTCGACTGGCTGGAGGCGTCGGGCGAGGCCGACAACACGATCGTCGTCTATACGTCCGACCAGGGGTTCTATCTCGGCGAGCACGGGTGGTTCGACAAGCGCTTCATGTACGAGCAATCGCTGCGCACGCCGCTGGTGATGATGTATCCGGGCCACATCGCCCCCGGCACTCGCGTGCAGGTGCCGGTGCAGAACGTCGATTACGCGCCCACCTTCCTCGATTACGCCGGCCTGCCGGTGCGCGAGGCGATCCAGGGCCGGTCGCTGCGCGAGGTGGTCGACGGCGATCCCCCGGCCGATTGGCGCGAGGACATCTATTACCACTATTACGAATATCCGGGCTTCCACTCGGTGCGCGCCCATTACGGGGTGCGCACCGACCGCTACAAGCTGATCCGCTTCTACGGCGACATCAACCAGTGGGAGTTCTACGACCTCGCCAGCGACCCTGACGAGATGCACAACCGCATCGCCGACCCGGCGGCGCAGCCGGTCATCGCGATGATGAAGCAGCGGCTGGAGAGGGCGCGGCAGCGCTATGGCGACAAGGACGGCCCGCCCGTCGATGCGCCGCTGACCGCGACCGGCGCGATCGAGAAGGGCCGGCGCGACGCCGACGCGGCGGCCGCGCTCCACCTCCATCATTAGGGCGCGGCGCGTCCGATACGGCCGACGCGAACCAGCAGGCCGCCGGGGGCACTGACCGCGACCTCAATGTTCCCCACGGCCTTGCGCCGGGCGCCCCGCCTCTCGCCCGCGCTGGAACGGGCGCGGGGCCTAGCCGGCGCCGATCAGCTCGCGCCCGATCAGCATCCGCCGGATCTCGTTGGTGCCCGCGCCGATGTCGAGCAGCTTGGCATCGCGCAGATAGCGCTCGACCGGCCAGTCGGTGGTGTAGCCGGCCCCGCCCAGCGCCTGCACCGCCTCTCCCGCCGTGCGGAAGGCGTTCTCGCTCGCCAGCAGGATCGCGCCGGCCGCGTCATGGCGGGTCGTCTGCCCGGCATCGCAGGCCCGCGCCACCGCATAGGCGTAGGCGCGCGCCGATTGCAGCGCGACATACATGTCCGCCACCTTGGCCTGCATCAGCTGGAACGCGCCGATCGGCCGGCCGAATTGCTGCCGCTCGCGGACATAGGGGATCACCGTGTCGAGGCAGGCCTGCATGATCCCCAGCTGCACGCCCGACAGCACCACCCGCTCGAAATCCAGCCCGCTCATCAGCACGGCCACGCCCCCGCCGACCTCGCCCAGCACGTTGCCGTCGGGCACCACGCAGCCATCGAACACCAGCTCGGAGGTCGGCGAGCCGCGCATCCCCAATTTGTCGATCGTCTGCCCGGCGGAAAAGCCGGCCAGGCCGCGCTCGACCAGGAAGGCGGTGATCCCGCGCGATCCGGCGCCGGGATCGGTCTTGGCATAGACCACCACCAAATCGGCCTCGTGCCCGTTGGTGATCCAGAACTTGGTCCCGTCCAGCCGCCAGCCATCGGCCACCCGCTCCGCCCGCAGGCGCATCGACACCACGTCGGAGCCGGCGCCGGCCTCGCTCATCGCCAGCGAGCCGACATGCTCGCCGCTGATCAGGCGGGGGAGATAGCGTGCCTTCTGCGCGGCCGAGCCCCAGCGCGCGATCTGGTTGAGGCACAGATTGGAATGGGCGCCGTAGCTGAGCCCGATCGCGGCGCTGGCGCGGCTGACCTCCTCGACCGCGATCAGATGGTGCAGATAGCCAAGGCCCAGCCCGCCATCCTCGGCCGCCACGGTGATGCCGTGCAGCCCCAATGCGCCCATCTGCGGCCACAGCCAGCGCGGGAAGCGATCCTCCCGGTCGATGCTGGCGGCTATGGGCGCGATCGTCTCGGCGGCGAAGCGGGCCACCGTGTCGCGGATCATCGCCGCATCCTCACCCAGGCCAAAATCGAAATCGGGGGTCGCGTTCACGCCAGGGCTCCTTTACCATGGGCATAGCAAATGCTCGCGCAGCAGCAACGCCGGGCGGGCGCGCCGGATCGGCCCCGGGGCCGGGCAGAAAAACCTTTTGTTCACAGGGGTTCCCCGCTAGGTCCACTGGGTCTGGCTATATAGGAATA
>JACIYY010000337.1 GCA_014359685.1 Porphyrobacter sp.
CTGAATGCCACGCTTGGGGGGAGAACCTGCCTTCCTGTCTGCCGCCATGCCCCGCGCGGGGATGGCAGTCCGCGATGATATAGCGGATTCGTGGCGAAAATACCAGTCCCGCGCCCGCAGCCCCCGCGCGCCTCGCCGTCGGCGGTCGGCAAGCGGCATCGGCCAGGGCTGGCTCTCGTCGTTGCGAGCGCAGCGAAGCAATCCATGCCGACCGGCGCCGGCGAGGCGCCGCGCTGGCGGAATCAGTCGCCCTCGCCCGGGTCGGGCGTGAAATAGAGGTCGAACTTGCCCTCTTCCCCCTTGTGCTCGTCGGCGTCCTCGGGCGGGTCCTTCTTCTGGGTGATGTTGGGCCATTCTGCCGAGTACTTGGTGTTCAGCTCCAGCCATCGCTCAATCCCGCTCTCGGTGTCGGGCAGGATCGCTTCGGCCGGGCATTCCGGTTCGCACACGCCGCAATCGATGCATTCCGACGGGTTGATGACCAGCATCGTCTCGCCTTCGTAGAAGCAGTCCACGGGGCAGACTTCGACGCAATCGGTGTACTTGCACTTGATGCAGGCGTCGGTGACGACATAGGTCATTGCTGCGCTGGTCCTTTCATCATGCCGCGCCCCTCCCGATCGGGCGCGGTGCCGGTGTGTGGCTGGCGCCTATGGCCTCTGCGGCGCCAGCGTCAACCCGGCGATAGCAGGCGCGCGCCTCCTGCGCGGGGCCACGGCGGGGCGGCAGCGCCAGCAGCTCGATCACCCACACGCCGCTGCGCAGCGGCAGGGTCAGCACGTCGCCGGCCGCGACCGGCAGATCCTGGCGCAGCGCCCGCTCGCCATTGCGGCGGATGTGGCCCTCGGCGATCCAGCGCTGGGCCAGCGTGCGGCTGCGGGCGAAGCGCAGATGCCACAGCAGCCGGTCGAGCCGCATCGCCGGGGCGCTCACGGGATCAGCACCGCCAGCGCCGCGAAGGCGCCGCCCTCGGCGCGACGGTCTTCCCGGCGCGGCGCGGCGACCGAGTCGCGTTGGGGGCGCCGCTCGGCCCGGGGCGGGCGCCAGCGCCACAGCAGCGGCGCCGGCGGACCCGCCGCGCCGGGCGGCAGCCGGCGTGGCGCGGCGGCGGGGACGAAGCCGCCGTCGCGCAGCAGGCGCGCGAGGCTGTCGGGCAGCAGCCCCATCGAGGTCGCCAGCGCATCGTCATGCGCGAAGGTGCCGCGCCCCGCCCGCTGGCGCTGTTCATGCGCGGCGCGCAGCAGCCGGTCTGCCAGATCGACGCGGATCATCTGCGCCCCGGCGCGGCGGTATCCGGCGGGCAGCGCTCCATGCCCGTCGACGACCGCCTCCATCCCCGGCTGCAGCGCCCGGCGATCGCCGCCGATCGCCGCCAGCAGGCGGCGCGGCGCGGGCTTCAGCAATGCGGGCACGAACAGGTCGAGCGCGCCGATGGTGATGCCCAGACGGCGCAGCGCCACGCGGCGCTCGCGCGGCAGCGCCGCCAGCGCGCCCGCCAGCCCGGCATCGCCGCGGGCGGCCACCCCGCCGCCGCCCGCCACCGCCAACAGCACCGCCCGCAGCTCGCTGCCGGCAGCGGGATCCTGCGCCGCGGCCTCGATCCGCCGCAGCGGCGCCAGCGGAGCCAGCGCCTGCTCCAGCCACAGGTCGAGCGCCTCGCCCAGCCGCGCCCGCTGCGCCGGGTCGAGCGCGCCCAGCTCGCTCGCCAGCCGCAGCCTTGGCCGGGTGGCCGATCGGCCGGGCTCCAGCGCGGCCACCGCGCGCCCGTCGCGCAGCACCGCGCCATCCTCCAGCACCAGCGCGCCCAGCTCGCGTTCGATCAGCGCCTGCGCGCGGGTGGCGAGCAGGCGCGGCAGGTGCTTTTCGGCGGCCGCCAGCATCATCCGCCGGTCGTGGTGCCCGGCGGCGGGATCGACCACGAAGCGGAAGCCCTCCAGATGGCCGATCGGCTGGTCCTCGACCAGCACCCGCCCGCCATCGTCGAGCGTCACCGCCAGCAGCCCGGGATCCTTGCCCAGCCCGCGCATCAGCACCGCCGTGCGGCGGTTGACGAAGCGTTCGGTCAGCCGCTGGTGGAGCGCGTCGGACAGGCGCGCCTCGGCCGCGCGGGCGCGGGCCGCCATCTCGTCGCGGGCCAGCACCCAGTCGGGGCGCTGGCAGATATAGGCGTAGGCACGGATCGCGGCGATGCGGCCCTGCAGCGTGTCGATGTCGCCTCCCGGCCGGTCCAGTTCGGCGATGCGGGCGGCGACGAAATCGGCGCCCAGATGGCCCTCGCGCAGATCCTGCCACAGCCGCGCGACGAAGCGGGCGTGGGTATCCGCGCCCTGGCTGCGGAAATCGGGCAGCTGGCACGCCTCCCAGAAGCGCCGCACCATCCCGGCGGTGGCGGGGCCGGGCGCGGTCAGCCCATCGGTCAGCGCCTTGTCCTCGGCCAGCCGGCGCAGCACGGCAAGGTCCATTGCCTCGGGCGCGGCGGCGAGCTGCGGTTCGCGCGGCCCGGCCTCGAGATCGCCGATCAGCGTGGCGAGCGTATCGCAGCGCGGGTCCGAATCGCGCCAGAACAGCCGGGTCACAGGGGCGAAGCGGTGCTGTTCGATGGCGAACACCTCCTCCTCGGTGAAATCGAGCGTGCCGGCGCCCCCTCGGCCGCGCGGGCCGCTATCCGCGCCGGCCAGCGTGCCGAAGCTGCCATCCTGCTGATGGCGCCCGGCGCGCCCGGCGATCTGCGCCATCTCCGCCGGCGTCAGCCGCCGCTGGCGCACCCCGTCGAACTTGGACAGGCTGGCGAAGGCGACATGGCTGACATCGAGGTTGAGGCCCATCCCGATCGCGTCAGTGGCGACGATGTAATCGACCTCGCCCGACTGGAACAGCTCGACCTGGCGGTTGCGGGTTTGCGGGCTGAGCGCCCCCATCACCACCGCCGCACCGCCGCGAAAGCGCCGCAGCATCTCGGCCACGTGATAGACCTGCTCGATCGAGAAGGCGACGATGGCGCTGCGCGGCGGCAGGCGGCTGAGCTTGCGCGATCCGGCATGGCTGAGGGTGGAGAAGCGCGGCCGCTCCTCCAGTTCGATGCCGGGCAGCAGCGCCTTCACCACCGGCTCCAGCGTGGCCGAGCCGAGCAGCATCGTCTCCTCGCGCCCGCGCGCATGGAGCAGGCGGTCGGTGAAGATGTGCCCGCGCTCGCGGTCGGCGGCGAGCTGCGCCTCGTCGAGCGCGACGAAGGCGAGCGAGCCGTCGGGCCCGCCGCGCCCGCGCGTGGCGGCCGGCATGGCTTCGGCGGTGCACAGGAAATAGCGGGCCTGGGGCGGCTCGATCCGCTCCTCGCCGGTGATCAGCGCGACCCGGGAATCGCCCTTGATCGCGCGCACCCGGTCATAGACCTCGCGCGCCAGCAGCCGCAGGGGAAAGCCGATCGCGCCGCTCGAATGGCCGCACATCCGCTCGATCGCCAGATGAGTCTTGCCCGTATTGGTCGGGCCGAGAACGGCGCGCAGCCGGTGATCCGGTCGGGAAGCGGTCACGATGGCGCCAATGTGGCGATGTGGCCGGGCGAGCGCAAGCGGTTGCGGTGGTGCGGCTCGCTTGTCGCCTGCTTCGGGTGGAGCGCGTCCGGGCGACGGCCGGCCGGCGGCGGAGCCGGCCGATTGAAGCCGCGCCGCTTTTGGGGCATCCCGCCGTCATGACCGGCTCCTATCCCGCCACCCGCCTGCGCCGCAGCCGTTCCTCGGCCTGGAGCCGCGCGCTGCATCGTGAGACGGTGCTGACCCCGGCCGACCTCATCTGGCCGCTGTTCGTGACCGGCGGCGCCGGCATTGCCGAGCCACTCGCCGCGCTGCCGGGCGTTCACCGCTGGTCGCTCGACGGCATCGTCGCCCGCGCCAGGGAGGCGATCGCGCTGGGCATCCCCTGCGTCGCGCTGTTCCCCAACGTTCCGGCCGACCGCCGCAGCGAGACCGGGGCCGAGGCGACCAACCCCGACAACCTGATGTGCCGCGCGATCCGCGCGATCCGCGATGCCTGCGGCAGCGATGTCGGCGTGCTGACCGACGTGGCGCTCGACCCCTATACCAGCCACGGGCAGGACGGGCTGCTCGACGCATCGGGCGCGGTCGCCAACGATCCCACGGTGGAGGTGCTGGTCGAACAGGCGCTGGTGCAGGCCGCCGCCGGCGCCGACATTATCGCCCCGTCGGACATGATGGACGGCCGCGTCGGCGCGATCCGCTCCGCGCTGGAGCAGGCCGGCCACCATCAGGTCCAGATCATGAGCTACGCCGCCAAGTTCGCCAGCGCCTTCTACGGCCCGTTCCGCGATGCGGTGGGCAGCGGCGCGCTGCTGAAGGGCGACAAGAAGGGCTACCAGATGGACCCCGGCAACGCGCTGGAGGCGCTGCGCGAGGTGGCGCTCGACATCGCCGAGGGCGCCGACAGCGTGATGGTCAAGCCCGGCCTTGCCTATCTCGACATCGTCTGGCGGGTCAAGGAGCGCTTCGGCGTGCCGGTCTTCGCCTATCAGGTGAGCGGCGACTATGCGCTGATCGAGGCCGGCGCCGCCGCCGGAATCGGTGAGCGCAAGGCGCTGCTGATGGAACAATTGATCGCCTTCAAGCGCGCCGGCTGCTCGGGCGTGCTGACCTACCACGCGCCGCTGGCGGCGCGGCTGCTGGGCGGCTGAGAGCGCGCGCCTGTCGCTGCCTTTTGCGCAAGGAGACCTGCCCAATGAACCCCGCCGCCGCCGTCCAGGCTCGCTTTCCGTGGGCCACCATCCTGCCATTCGAAGGCAAGGCACCGACCATCCATGCGACCGCCTTCGTCGCCCCCGGCGCGCGGATCATCGGCGACGTCACGATCGGCGCCGAGGCGAGCGTGTGGTACAATTGTGTGCTGCGCGGCGACATCCACGCGATCGTGATCGGTTCGCGCAGCAATGTGCAGGACGGCAGCGTGTTCCACGTCGAAGGACCGCGCCCCGATACGGAAGGCTGCCCGACGATCCTGGGGGAAGATTGCGTGATCGGCCACATGGCGGTGGTCCACGGCGCGACGCTGGCCGACAGGGCCTTTGTCGGCATGGGCGCGGTGGCGATGGATGCCTGCGTGATCGGGGAGGGAGCGATGCTGGGGGCGGGCGCGCTGCTGAGCCCCGGCAAGGCGATTCCGCCGCGCGAAATCTGGGTCGGCCGCCCGGCCAGCAAGCTGAAGGAGCAGACGCCCGAGCAGGTCGACAAGATCCGCTTCCAGACCGAACGCTATTGCCGGCTGGCCGAGCGGCATCTGGCGGAGCTGCGGACGCAGTGGGGGTAGGATCCCGGCCCGCGCTCGCGGCTACAGGAACGCCCGCAACTCCGCCACGAAGGCCTCCAGCCGGTCGTGATGGACCCAGTGGCCGGCGCCTGCGAAGCGGACCACCCGGGCATCGGCGAAATGCGCCAGCCGTCCATCGTCGGCCGGGTCGGTGGCCCAGCTCTCCTCGCCGTGGGCCAGCAGCACCGGACAGGTGACCGCCTCCCACAGCCGGTGTTGCTCCGCCTCGGTCAGGTTCTGCGGCGATCCGGCGCGGAACAGATCGTCGAATTTCCAGCTGAACGTGCCATCCTCGTTGCGGTTGACGCCGTGGAGCGTCAGGTGCCGGGCCTGCGCCTCCGACAGATGGGCGTTGGCCGCCTGCATCCGCGCCAGCGCGTCCTCGACGCTCGCGTAGCGGCGGGGGGGACGGATGGCGATGGCGCGCCGCTCCTCGATCCAGTCGCGCCATATCTGCGGCGCCGGGCGCGACTCGGGCGCGCCCGGCGCGGCGGGCGGCAGCATGGCTTCGATCGCCACCAGCCGGCGCACCCGCTCGGGATAGATCGCAGCGTAGAGCAGGGCGATCGCCCCGCCATAGGAGTGGGCGACGATCGTCACCGGCTCTTCGGCAAGCTGATGGATCAG
>JACIYY010000338.1 GCA_014359685.1 Porphyrobacter sp.
GGAATGGTTCGGCGCAGTGGCGGATGCGACCGGGCTGACCGGCGTTGGAACCGACAACACCGCCGCGCTGCAAAACCTGCTGACCGTGGCGAGCGCGCTCAAGGTCAAGGCCGTCATCCCGACGGGACGCAAATATCGCTGCGCCAGTTCGTCCTATTCAGTTCATGGGCGGCGCGTGGTGCTGTTCTATGACAGCGACCTCGACCTGGAAGTGCGCGGCGAGATCGTCCACGATGCTCAGACCGTCGATCTGGGCGGGCCGACGATCCTGTGGCCCAACAGTGGCAACAATCCGGCCCCTGAAGACCGCAAGAAGCGGGTCCATATCACCTTCGTTGGGCCGGGCTGCATCTCTTATCCCAACGACGCAGTGTTCGCCGGTTCCTCGCGCAAGGGCAGCATTACCATCGCATGGACCGATTATTTCAGCGTCACCCGCGTTGCCACCAAGGGAACCACCGCCACCAGCTTTCAGCTCACAGTGTCTTCCAGCACCTATGGGCTGATCGACGGCGGCATGATCGGGGTGCCCGATGCGCCGTCCGGTTTCGGTGATGACGGGCTGCATTTCATCGGGGGATGCCAGAACATCGTCGCGCGCGGTGGCATCTCGCGTTCGGGCGACGATTGCCTGTCCTTCACGCAGGAGGCCGGTGACGGCACCGGCACGACATGGCACGACAACCAGATCATGGAGAACATTCTTGTCTCCGACTGGCTGTGCGATACGGAGCGGGCCAAGGCGATCAAGTTCCATATCGACTCCAGCGTTCGCAACTGCGCCATCCGAAACATTACCATGACCAATATTCATGGGCTGGTGCGCGGCAGCGAGCGTGGGGCGGGGATCGCCGCTCTGGTCGATCACGTCGCCGGCAGCGGCAACATCATCGAGAAAATCCGCATCAACGGCGTGAATATGGATGCCGGGCCGCTTCCCAAGTCGCAGCCCGATGCTGGCACCGATCTCGGCAACCTCGTGCGGTTGCAGAATGTCGATGACGTGCAGATCACCGGTGTGCTGCTGCGCGGGTCGAGCAATGCGCTGGTTTCCATGCGGCATTGCCGGCGCTGCGTGGTGGAGGGCGATTTCTACCCCGCCGGTGAGTCCGCTCCGCTGCTGACCGGGGTGGGTGTTGTGAGCATCGTTACGCAAGGTAATTCTAACCGGCGAATCGCCCTGTCAGGTTCGCCAGACCTGTCCGCCGTGGTGGCGCAACTGGATGCCTTTACGACAGCAGCAGTCGAGACAGATTACAAGAAGCCTATCGTCAGACTCACCGGCATGACCGGCGTTGGCTACAATGGCAGCTTCGTCATCCTCGCCGCAGATGATACCGCCAAGTGGATCGAGATCGAGAACCTGCGTCCCGGCCAGTCCGACGAAACC
>JACIYY010000339.1 GCA_014359685.1 Porphyrobacter sp.
GTGCGGTTGCAGACCCGGAAGACATGGGTGTCGACCGCGAAGGTCTCCTGCCCGAAGGCGCAGTTGAGCACCACATTGGCGGTCTTGCGGCCGACGCCGGGCAGCGCGGTCAGCGCGGCCATGTCGGCCGGCACCGCGCCGCCATGCTCGTCCAGCAGGCGCTGCGACAGGGCGATGATGTTGCGGGCCTTGGAATTGAACAGGCCGATCGTCTTGATGTGTTCCTTCAGCCCCTCCTCGCCCAGCGCCACCATCTGCGTCGGGGTTTGCACCTGTGCGAACAGCGCCCGGGTGGCCCGGTTGACGGCGGCATCGGTCGCCTGTGCGCTCAGCACCACGGCGACCAGCAGCTGGTAGGCGTTGCCGCTCTCCAGCTCGGTCTCGGGGGCCGGGTTGTCCTCGGCGAGGCGGCGGAAGAATTCGAAGATCTGGTCGCGGGTCATTCGAGGCCGAGGACCTGGCCCATCGTGTAGCGGCCCGGCGCCCGCCCGATCAGCCATTCGGCAGCCCTGACCGCCCCGCGCGCGAAAATCATCCGGTCCTCGGCATGGTGCGAGAGGATCAGCCGCTCGTGCTCGCCGGCGAGGATCACGCTGTGCTCGCCCGCCACCGTGCCGCCGCGCAGCGAGGCGAAGCCGATCGTGCCGTGCCCGCGCGCGCCGGTATGGCCGTCGCGGCCCCGCTCGGAATGGCCGGCAAGCGCGATGCCGCGCCCGCGCGCAGCCGCCTCCCCCAGCAGCAGCGCGGTGCCGCTGGGCGCGTCGACCTTCATCCGGTGGTGCATCTCCAGCACCTCCACGTCCCAGTCCGGCCCGAGCCGCGCCGCCGCCTCCTGCACCAGATGGGCAAGCAGCGTCACGCCGAGCGAGGTGTTGCCGGTCTGGAGCACGGCGATGGCATGGGAGGCGGCGTCGATCTGGGCATGGTGCGCGGGCTCCAGCCCGGTGGTGCCGATCAGGATCGGAACCCCCGCGCCGATCGCCGCGTGAAGATTGGTTTCGAGCGCGGCGGGGGCGGAGAAATCGACCAGCACGTCGCTGCGGTCGGCGAGGCCGGCGGTATCCTCCCCCCGGTCGACGCCGCCCGCCAGCTGGTGGCCGGCAGCCTCCGCCGCGACGGCCAGGGCCGCGCCCATGCGCCCTTCCCTGCCGATGATGCCGATGCGCGCCATTGCCTCCCCCACCGCTCGCGTGCTTCATGCGGCCTATGGGCGCGTTTCGCAACATCGTGGTCCTGACCGGCGCCGGCATCAGCGCCGAGAGCGGGCTGAAGACCTTCCGCGCCGAGGACGGATTGTGGGAGGAGCACCGGGTCGAGGACGTCGCCACGCCCGAGGCCTTCGCCCGCGATCCCGCGCTGGTGCAGCGCTTTTACGACCTGCGCCGCGCCGGGGTGCTGGCGGCCGCGCCCAATCCGGCCCATGCGGCCCTGGCCCGGCTGGACCGGGCCTTCGATGGGGAGCTGCTGATCGTCACCCAGAACATCGACGATCTGCACGAGCGCGCCGGCGCCGCCCGCGTGCTGCACATGCATGGCGAGGTGCTGTCGGCCTGGTGCCTGGCCTGCGATGCCCGCCACCGCTGGGAGCGGAGCCTGCTCGATTCGCCGCCCTGCCCCGCCTGCGGGGCGGTGGCGCTGCGCCCCGACATCGTGTGGTTCGGCGAAATGCCCTACCGGATGGACGAGATCTTCGCGGCGCTGGGGCGGGCCGACCTGTTCGTCTCCATCGGCACATCGGGCGCGGTCTATCCGGCCGCCGGCTTCGTCCAGCACGCGGCGCATCACGGTGCGCGCACGCTGGAGCTGAACCTGGAGCGCAGCGCCGGCTCTCACCTGTTCGACGAGACGCGCCTCGGCCCCGCCAGCGTGCTGGTGCCGGACTGGGTGGAGGAGGTGCTGGGGCGCTCTGCCGGCCGCTGAGCGGCGATTGTCGCCCGGACGCCGGGCGCGACTAGCCGCCCCCGCACGCCCTGCAGGCCGGGTCCCTGGCGATGGTCAGCGTGCGCATCGCCGGGGCCAGCCCGTCGAGCAGGTGCAGCTTGCCCCATTGCGCGGCGCCCATGCCCGCCGCCCCGGCCAGCGCCAGCAGCGCCCGCACCGCCTGCAGCGCGGCGAAGCTGCCGGTCCAGCCGGCCATCGCGCCGAGCACCCCGTCCTCGGCGCAGCTGTCGCAATCCTCCGCATCGAAGGCATCGCCAACATAGCAGCGATAGCAGGGCTGGCCCTCCAGATGGCCGGCGAAGGCGCCGACCTGGCCCTGGAAGCGGCCGATCGCGGCCGATAGCAGCGGCACGCGCGCGGCGGTGCAGGCATCCGACACGGCGAGGCGGGTGGCGAAATTGTCGGTCCCGTCAATCACCAGATCGACGCCTGCGACCAGCCGGCCGGCATTGTCGGGCCGGACCCGGCCATCGTCGATCGTCACCTCCAGCGCGGCGTCGAAATTGGCCAGCCAGCGGCGCGCGGCGACCGCCTTGCCATGGCCGATGTCGCGTTCGGTGAACAGCGTCTGGCGTTGCAGGTTGCTCGCCTCCACCCGCCCGTCATCGACCAGCACCAGCCGGCCGACGCCTGCGCCGGCGAGATATTGCAGCACCGGGGAGCCGATCCCGCCCAACCCGACCAGCAGCACGCCCGCACGCGCCAGCGCCGCCTGCCCGGCGCCGCCGACCTCCGGCAGGACGATATGGCGCGCGAAGCGGTCGAGGCGGTCGGGACCCAGCATCGCCCTCCCTTAGAACGCATGGCCGGCGCGGTGAAACCCTGTCGATGGGCGGCGAGGAGGCGACGTCGCGTGCGCGGTCAGAAGGATTTGGGCAGGCCCAGCACATGGGTCGCGACATGGCTGAGGATCAGGTTGGTCGAGATCGGTGCCACCTGATAGAGGCGGGTCTCGCGGAATTTGCGCTCGATGTCGTAGTCTTCGGCAAAGCCGAAGCCGCCATGCGTCTGCAGGCACTGGTCGGCCGCATACCAGCTCGCTTCGGAGGCCAGCATCTTGGCCATGTTCGCCTCGCTGCCGCAGGGCTCGCCGGCGTCGAACAGGGCCGCTGCCTTGTCGACCATCAGCGAGGCCGCGGTCAGCTGGACATGGGCGCGGGCGATCGGAAACTGCACGCCCTGGTTGGCACCGATGGGCCGCCCGAACACCTCGCGCTGCTTCGCATAGGCGGCGGCGCGGTCGATGAAGAAGCGGCCGTCGCCGATACATTCGGCCGCGATCAGGATCCGTTCGGCATTCATCCCGTCGAGGACATATTTGAAGCCCCTGCCCTCCTCCCCCAGCCGGTTGGCGACCGGCACCCGCACATCGTCGAAGAACAGCGCCGTGGTCGCGTGGTTGAGCATCGTGCGGATCGGCTGGATGGTCAGGCCGGCGGTCTTCGCCTCGCGCATGTCAACCAGCAGCAGAGTCATGCCCTCGGAGGGCCTGGCCGCATCCTCCCGCGCGGTGGTGCGGCACAGCAGCAGCAGGAGGTCGGAATGCTCGGCCCGGCTGATCCAGATCTTCTGGCCCGAGACCACGTAATCATCGCCGTCGCGCCGCGCGCGGGTGGTGATGCGGGTGGTGTCGGTGCCGGCGCCCGGTTCGGTCACGCCGAACGCCTGCATCCGCAACTCGCCCGAGGCGATGCCGGGAAGGTAGCGCGCCTTCTGCTCGTCCGAGCCATGGCGCAGGATCGCGCCCATCGTGTACATCTGGGCATGGGCCGCGGCGCCGTTGGCGCCCGCGCGGTGAACCTCCTCCAGCACCGCACAGGCCGCGGCGAGCCCCATGCCAGAGCCGCCATACTCTTCCGGGATCAGCATCCCGAGATAGCCGGCTTGCGTGAGCGCCTCGACGAATTCGGTCGGATAGGCCCGCTCGCGGTCCTTCTCGCGCCAGTATTCGCCGGGGAAACCGGCAGTCAGCCGGCGAACGGCATCGCGGATGGCGGTATAGGGATCCTCGCTCATGCCGCCGGCCTATCCTGATCGCGACCGCGAACCAAGCGCCGGCTGGCCGGACGCTCAGCCCGGCCGCCGGGTGGTGCGGCGGGGATCGCGATAGGTGAAGGTGCTGTCGGGCACCGCGATGCCGTAGCGGTGGTTCGACAGCCGCACCGTGGTGCGCGTGTTCTGGGCGTCGAGCGCGACCCAGCTGGACAGTTCCAGCCCCCCGGGTGCCGCCGGGTCGCGCACGAA
>JACIYY010000034.1 GCA_014359685.1 Porphyrobacter sp.
GGTGCGCGACGTTGCCACCAGATCGGTCGCGATCGGCGGCACCTCGGTGCTGCGGGTCAGCTTCGCCGGCGATCTCGCCACGCTGGCGGGCGAGCTGCGGGCGCGCGGCTGGCAGGTCACCGAAGGGGCGAACGCGCTCGCCATCGCGCGCTGAGGCAGGCGGAATGGGGCCGGAACCCTCGCAGCTCGCGCTGCCTTTGCCCGGCCCCGGGCCGGGTGCGCGGCGGATCGTGATCGGCGAGGCCAACCGGGCGGTCGCCGCCGCACTCTCCGACCCGTCGCGCTGGCCGTTCCGCACGGCGGTGCTGACCGGGCCTGCGCGATCGGGCAAGTCGCTGTTCGCGCGCTGGTTTGTCGCCAGCGGTCGGGGCGCCGCGATCGACGACGCGCCGGCGCTGCCGGAAACCGAGCTGTTCCACCGCTGGAACCGCGCGCAGGAGGATGGCACGCCGCTGCTGCTGATCGGCGGGGCGCCGCCCTGGCGGATCGCGCTGCCCGACCTCGCCAGCCGGCTGGGCGCGGCGCTGCAGCTGGAGATCGGCCAGCCCGACGACGCGATGGCCGCCGAGCTGCTGCCGGCGCTGGCGGCCCAGCGCGGCCTGCCGCTGGGCGAGGGCGCGGCCCCCTATCTGGTGCCGCGCATCGGCCGCTCCTTCGCCGATCTGGAGCGGGTGGTAGCCGAGATCGACCGGCTGAGCCTTGAACGCAAGGTCCCGGCCACCCAATCTATCTGGCGCGCCGCCATTGAGGCGGTGGTCGGTCCGGACGAGCCTCGCTTGCTCTGACGGGCCAATCGGGGGAAGCGGGAAGCGCATGTTCGACCGGCTGATCGCCTATCTGGATTCGGTCCGTGCGCGCGATCCCGCGCCGCGTTCGCGCTGGGAGATCCTGCTCTATCCCGGCGTCTGGGCGCTGGCGATGCACCGCGTCGCGCACTGGCTGTTCGAAGGCCAGCTGTTCTTCCTCGCCCGGCTGGTCAACCATCTGTCGCGCTGGCTGACCGCGATCGACATCCATCCCGGCGCCATCATCGGCCGCCGCCTGTTCATCGACCACGGCTTCACCGTGATCGGCGAAACCGCCGAGATCGGCGATGACGTGACCATCTACCAATGCGTGACTCTGGGCGGCAGCAATCCCACCAACGGGCGCGGCGGCAAGCGCCACCCGACCTTGCGCAACAACGTCATCATCGGATCGGGCGCGCAGATCATCGGCCCGATCGTGGTCGGGGAG
>JACIYY010000340.1 GCA_014359685.1 Porphyrobacter sp.
GCGGTCCGGTTGCTCGTGGCCATGTGATCGTGTCGCCTTTCGCGCCTGCCAGGGCAGGTGTATTAAGCGGGCAAGACACGGTTTTCAAGCGCGCCGCCCGCGCACAGGCCCGCTATAGCCGAGCGCGCCCGCCGTGGCGAGGACCGCCGCCGTCCCCCCGGAACCCGCGCGTTCGCCGCCGCTAGGCGGCAAGCGTGAACGGCTCGATTTCGCCCGACAGATAAAGCCGCTTGGCCTTGGCCCGGCTCAGCTTGCCCGAGGATGTGCGCGGCAGCGTGCGCGGGGGCACCAGCTCGACCACGCAGTTCATCCCGGTGATGCTGCGCACCTTGTCGCGGATCGTGTCGCGCAGGCGGACCCGCTCCTCCGGGTCGGAGACGCGGCAATGGACCAGCACGGCGGGCGCCTCCTCGCCATTCTCCATCTCGATCGAGAAGGCAGCGATGTCGCCGTGGTTGAAGCCGGGCAGCTGCTCCACCGCCCATTCGATGTCCTGCGGCCAGTGGTTCTTGCCGTTGATGATGATCATGTCCTTCGCCCGGCCGACGATGAACAGATAGCCGTTTGCCATGTAGCCCATGTCGCCGGTGTCGAGCCACCCGTCCACCAGGCACTCGGCGGTCGCCGCATCATTGCGGAAATAGGAATGCATGACGCTGGGTCCGCGGCACCACACGGTGCCGATCTGGCGGTCCTTGCGCGGACGCCCATGGGCATCGCGGATCTGCACCTCCATGTCGGGCAGCGGCTTGCCGCAATTGACGATCGCGCGGTAACGGGCCGGGCGCGACAGGTCGCGCCGGGTCCCCGACAGCCGCTCCTCCTCCACCAGCTCGACCCGGATGCCCTCGCCCGGCGGCATCACCGTGACGGCGAGGGTGGCTTCGGCGAGGCCATAGCTGGGCGTAAAGGCGGCGGCGCGGAAGCCCGCCGGGGCGAAGGCATTGACGAAGCTCTGCATCACGTCGGGCCGGATCATGTCCGCGCCGTTGCCGGCAACCCGCCAGCGCGACAGGTCGAACCGCTCCGCGACATTGGACTGGCTGGAGATGCGGCGCGCGCAGATGTCATAGCCGAAGGTCGGTGAATAGCTGAGCGTCGTCCCCTGATTGCGGCTGATCAGGTCGAGCCAGGCGAGCGGGCGGCGGGCGAAATGTTCGGTCTTGAGGTAGTCGACCGACATCTGGTTCGCGATCAGCGACAGCAGGCAGCCGACCAGCCCCATGTCGTGATACCATGGCAGCCAGCTGACCACCCGGTCGCCTGCGCCGACCTCCATCGTTGCCGCATGGCCATAAAGATTGTGCAGCAGCGCCCGGTGCGTGACCGCCACCCCGGTGGGAAAGCGAGTCGATCCGCTGGAATATTGCAGATAGCAGATGTCGTCCGGCTGCGCCTGCGGCAGCGGTAGGTCGGGCGCGTCGCGGGTGGCGAAGCTGTCCCAGTCGGCCGCGTCGCACCCCTGCCGCGCGGCAGCGGCGGCGGCCATGTCAGCCAGTTCCGGCGGGTAGAGCAGGATCGCCGGGTCGGCGCTGGCGAGCTGGCCGGCGAGTTGTTCGATATAGTTCTCGCGCCCGCCGAAGGTGGTGGGCAGCGGCAACGGCACCGGCCAGGCGCCGGCATAGACCGCAGCGCAGAACAGGGCGGCGAATTCGGGCGCGGTATCGGCGATCAGCGCGACCCGGTCGTTCTTGGCCACGCCGGCCGCGACCAGGCGGCGGGCCATCGCCAGCGCGTCCTCGCGCATCTCCGAATAGCGATAGACGCGCGACAGCACCCCGCGCGCGTCGTGGAAGTTCAGCCCCTTGCGGCTGCGCGCGGCATAATCGATCGCCTCCGCAAAGGTCGCGAAGTCGGCGCGGCGGCGTGGCAGCGGGCAATCGTTGGGCGTGGGTATCAGAACGGACATATTGGTCGCAGGCAACTCGTCTCTACACGCTCTGTGGCGCTTCCCAAATCCACGCACAGCGGCGGTCGGGAAAACCGGCGCCGCGTCCCATCTTTCCCATTTGGGAAGGAGTGTGGCACGATTATGGCCGATGCTCGCCAATTCACAACCCCCTGATCGCCGCAGCGCCGGTTCTGACCCGCGCCGGCGCCGTGTTCCGGCCCCACTGGATGAGGCCGGGCTGGAAGAGCTGGCGTTGTCCTACGTCGCCCGCTTCGCCACCAGCGCCGCCCGGCTGGAGCGCTATCTCGCCCGCAAGCTGCGCGAGCGGGGCTGGGCCGGGGAAAGGGCGCAAGACCGGGCCGAGGGCGGGGGCGAGGGCGGGGCCGCGCCCGATCTCGCCGCCATCGTCGCGCGTCACGTGGCGCTGGGCCATATCGACGATGCCGCCTTCGCGCGCGGCAAGGCCGGCGGCCTGCTGCGGCGCGGCTATGGCCCGCGCCGGGTGGCGCAGGCGCTGGGGGAGGCGGGGATTGCGGAGGCGATCCGTCATGACATCGCGCCGGGCGAGGCGGCGCGGCGGCGGGCGGCGCTGGCGCTGGCGCGCAAACGCCGCTTCGGCCCGTTCGGCGGCGCCCTGCCCGACCGGGCGGCGCGCGAGAAACAGATTGCAGCGATGCTGCGTGCGGGCCACATGCTCACCGATGCGCGCGAACTGGTCGGCGCGCCGAACGAGGATGCCGCCCTGCGCTGGGCGGACGAGGCCGAGGATGAGGCAGGCGATGACAACAGCTGATCCGATCCGCCGGTTGCTGTCGGTGCTGCTCGCGCCGATTCTGGTGCTCGCGCCGGCCGCCTGCTCGCCCCAGGCGGCCGAGAGCACGGCACAGCGGGCCTCGGCGCCGGCGGCGGCTTCGGTCCATCCGCAATCGGGGCTGGAGGTCATCCCCCTGACCGTCACCGCCGGCGGGCGCAGCCATGCCTTCCGGGTGGAGGTCGCCCGATCGCCGCAGGATCAGGCGCGCGGCCTGATGTTCCGCACCGCGCTGGGCCCTGACGAGGGGATGCTGTTCCCCTACGATCCGCCCCGGATCGCCAGCTTCTGGATGCGCAACACGGTGATCCCGCTGGACCTGATCTTCATCGGGCCGGACCACCGGGTGATCAATGTCGCCGCCAACGCGGTGCCCTATTCCGAAGAGTCGATCCGGTCCGATGCGCCGGCGATCGCGGTGCTGGAGCTCAATGGCGGCCGCGCGGCCGAATTGGGCATCGGGCCGGGGGCCGAGGTGCGCTGGTAGGCGCCGGTGGCGGGCCTTCGCCGGGGCGGGCCGCGCAACCGCTTGCGCGCGGCCGGCGATCGGCGCTAACGCCGCCGCGATGGGACTCCTCTCGAAATTCTTCACCTGGTGGAACGGCGCGACGATCGGTACCGCGATCGACAGCGTCCTGCATGGCGAGCGGGTTGGCACCGACGCGCAGGGCAACGCCTATTACCGCGCCAGGAAAAGGTCGCCCGGCGGGCGGGAACGGCGCTGGGTGATCTACAACGGCGCCAACGATGCGAGCCGGGTGCCGCCGGAATGGCATGGCTGGCTGCACGGCACGTTCGACGCTTTGCCCGAAAGCCACCTCCCGCCGGCGCGCATCTGGGAGGTCGACTACGTTCCCAACGCCACCGGCACCGATTCCGCCCATCGCCCGGCGGGCGCGCTGGAGCGCGGCGGGCAGCGGGCGCGCGCCAGCGGCGATTACGAAGCCTGGACCCCCGACGCCTGATGCGCGGCCGGGTGCGCCGCGCCGCCGGCCTGCTGGGCGCCGGGCTTGCCCTGCTCACCACCGGGTGCTCGGGCGAAGGCCCCGCGCCAGAGCCCGAGAGCACCGAAGTGCCCGAGGAGCTGGCCCGCGCCGCCCCGCCGCCCCCGGCCGCCGGCCAGGCGGCGATCGGCACGCCGATGGCAGAGAGAGTGGCCACGATCGGCCTCCTCAACAAGCGCAACAACATCTCGCGCGATCTGGAGATGCGCCCCGGCGAAACGCAGCGGATCGGCGACGTGGTGGTCCACCTCTCGGCCTGCGAGCGCACCGCCCCGTGGGAGCCGCAGCCGGAGACCGGAGCCTTCGTCCAGGTGACGGTGCGCGAGCGTCCTGACGCCGACGCCGATTATGCCTGGCGGCGCATCTTCTCCGGCTGGCTGTTCAAGACCTCGCCCAGCCTCAACGTCGTCGAACACCCGATCTACGATGTCTGGGTCAAGGATTGCGCGATGAGCTTCCCGGGCGAGGAAGGCGGCCCGCCCGCCGATCCGGGCTCCGACCCGCCGGCGGCCTCCGACAGCACTGCGGCATAGGCCTGCGGCAGGCTGCACGCCGGGCCGGCCTCCGCCGCCCAGTCGAGCAGCCGCAGATAATCGTCGCGGCTGATCGTGACCGCGCCCATCGAGGCGAGGTGGTCGGTCATGAACTGGCAGTCGAGCAGCACCGCCCCGCTGCGGCGCATCAGCGCCACCAGCCAGGCCAGCGCCACCTTCGAGGCGTCGCGCACCGTGCTGAACATACTCTCCCCGCAGAACACCCGCCCGAACGAGACGCCATAGAGCCCGCCGACCAGCCGGCCATCGTCCCAGCATTCGATCGAATGGGCATGGCCGGCGGCGTGGAGCGCACGGTAGCTGGCGTCGATCCGGCGGCTGATCCAGGTTTCCGGCCCGTCGCGGCGCGGCGCCGCGCAGGCGGCGATCACGGCGCCAAAATCGGCATCGCAGGTGACGCGGAAGCGGTCCTGCCGGATCGTCTTGGCCAGCGACCGCGCGCAGCGGAAGCCCTCCAGCGGGATGATCGCCCGCTCGCGGGGCTCAACCCAATAGACCTGCGTGTCGTCACGGCTGTCGGCCATCGGAAACATGCCGGCGCGATAGGCGCGCAACAGCAGCGGAGGGGGAATCGGGTCGAACAAGGTTGCGGGCATCTGGCGGCAGGCCATAGCATCGCCGACCGCACGCGTCCCCTCCGGTCCAACCTTGCCAAGGCGCAAGCGGGGCGATAGAGGCGCTCGGCTCCCGCAGGAGTGTAGCTCAGTTGGTAGAGCATCGGTCTCCAAAACCGAGGGCCGTGGGTTCGAGTCCCTCCACTCCTGCCAGGGATCACACCCACTCTGCCTCGCCGCACCTGTTCCTGGCACGTTGCCTGTGGCTGCGACGCGCCCGGCCGGAACCGAATCGCGCCGCCGTGCGCTGAATCCTCCTGCATGGGTCCGGCATCGCCCCACCGGCCCGGCACAGGAGGAGCAACGTCCATGGCAGCACGCGCCTATTGGAAGGGGCAGATCCGCCTCGCGCTGGTGTCGATCCCGGTGGAGGTCTATTCTGCGGTCAAGAGCGGCGCCAAGATCAGCTTCAACCAGATCCACGAACCCTCCGGGCAGCGTATCGCCTATGAGAAGGTGGTGCCCGGCATCGGCCCGGTCGACCGCGACGAGATCATCAAGGGCTACGAGGTATCCAAGGGCGATTACGTCCTGCTGGGCGAGGACGAGATCGAGAGCGTCAGGATCGAGAGCAGGAAGACGCTGGAGCTGGTCCAGTTCGTCGAAGCCCACGAGATCGACCCGCTCTATTACGAGAAGCCCTATTATGTCGCCCCCGCCGACGATCTGGCCGAAGAGGCATTCGTGGTGCTGCGCGAGGCGCTGCGCAAAGGCAGGAAGGTGGCACTGGGCCAGCTGTCGGTGCGCGGGCGCGAGCAGCTGGTGGCGATCAAGCCCTGCGGCAAGGGGCTGCTGATGGAGACCCTGCGCTATGCCGACGAGGTGCGCGCCGGTCAGTCCTTCTTCCGCGACATCAGCGATCACGAGCCGGCCCCGGAACTGCTCGACCTTGCCACCACGCTGATCGACCAGAGGACCGCGCCTTTCGATGCCGCCAGCTTCAAGGACCGCTATGCCGAGGCGCTGATGCAGCTGATCGAGACCAAGGCCAAGGCCAAGGATGGCCGCAAGATCATCGAGGAAAGCGACGAGCCGGCGGGCGCCGGCCGCTCCAACGTGATCGACCTGATGGCCGCGCTGAAGAACTCGGTCGGGTCCGCCAAGGCAGCGGGCAAGGCCCCCGCCACAACCCCAGCCAAGGCCACGCCGAAAACCGCGCGCAAGCCTGCCGCCAAGCCCAAGGACGGCGCACCCTCGGCCGCGCCGGGGCGCGGCCGCAAGCGGGCCTGACCGGATGCCGTCGCATTCGTCCCGCGCCGAAGGGCAGCAGCGGTGAACCGGGCCGAAGACCTGCTGGCCGAATACAACCGCAAGCGCGACTTCGCCACGACCGCCGAACCGGCGGGACGCAGCGCCGGCGAGGAGGGCGGCCAGCGCTTCGTGGTCCAGAAGCACGATGCCACCCGCCTCCACTGGCACTTGCGGCTGGAGGCGAAAGA